>DATCEM010000001.1:0-7432 GCA_036510175.1 Solirubrobacteraceae bacterium
ACCGTGGGCGCGTTCCTCCTCGGGGCGACGATCGCCGGCGCGGCGCTCGGCGCGCTGGCGGGGGAGCTGGGAGCGCTCGTGCTGCCCGCCTCCGTTGATCTCGGCCTCCGGCTGGCGGCGCTCGCGGTCGCCGGGATCCTCGCCGTGGCGCTCGACGCCCGGGGCGAGCGGGTCCCCGGACCGCGGCGGCAGGTGAACGAGGATTGGCTGCGCGCGTTCCGGGGATGGGTGTACGGGCTCGGCTACGGGGCCCAGCTCGGATTCGGAGTGACCACCGTGGTGAGCTCTGCCGCGCTCTACGTGGCGATGATCGCGGCGCTGGCGACGGGAGCGCCGGCCCTCGGCGCCCTCGTGCTCGGATGCTTCGGGGCCGTTCGCGGCCTGACCCTGCTGAGTGCCGTGGGCGTACGGCAGCCTGAGCAGCTGATCGCCCTTCATCGGCGGCTGAGCCAGTGGCGCGGCCCCGCCCGCACCGCCGGCACGATGACCCTCGGCGCGATCGCGGCAGCCGCGATCATCGGCGCCCTCACGTGATGATCGAGGCCCACGGGATCGCCGCGGAGCTCCCGCACGGCTGGAGCGGCAGGATCTTCCGCCTCGCCGGCGGCGGCGCGACGCTCCACGCCGGGACCTTCGCGCTCGCGCTCGACGCCTCCTCCTTCGGCGATGCCAGCACCGGGGCGATCCCCGCCGGAGGATGCTTCTTCGCCCTCACCGAGTACCTGCCCGGCGGAGGGCTCGAGCCCGGCGCCGGCCTGTTCCGTTCGCGGGGGTTCCCCCGGCCGCTCGACCCCGCGAGCTTCTCCGCCCGCAAGCTCGCTCATGCGCGCCCGGGCCAGCTCGCCACGCAGCACTTCTTCACGGTTTCGCGACGGCCGCTCTGCCTCTACGTGGTCATCGCCGCCGGGCCGTCCCGAGCGGACCGTCGCGCGCAGCTCGACTCGCTCAACCGGGTGCTGGCGTCGGTGCGGGTGGCGTCGGCGTGATCAGCGTCCCCGTGTACACGGCCGCGTCGCGGCCGAGATCGGGCACGCAGCGCGTCCGGTTCGTTCGTCGGTAGCTCGTGTAGCTGGCGCTTATCCCGGTGGCCGCGGGAGCGCCGCCGAGAACCGCCACGACGGTGATCCGCACCCTGATGGTGAAGAACACGCGCTCACCCCGCGGGTAGACGCGCGAGCCGCACCTGAGCGGCGCGAAGAAGCTCCCCATCCCGACCCAGCGGTCCAGTACCAGGATCCCGGGGCGCCTGAGCGTAACCCTGTCCTGCCCGGTGGCCTGCGAGCGCACCAGCGACTCGATCAGGCACTGCCCCGCCGGACACGGCGCCCCGAAGACCCACGTCCTGCTCACCGCCTCCCCCACGTGCTCGCCCATGACGCCGCGCGCGGCGGTGATCCGTCCCGTCATGGCGAACGCGCCGGCAAGCCGGGTGTGGGCGAGGGCCGTGGCGGGCAGCGCGAGCGCGCCGAGGGTGGCGAGGACGGCAACGGCGGCGAGGCGGCGGCTGGACATCCGGGAAACGTTAGTCTTCGCGCCCCGTGAACCTCGCCACCATCCTCGCCGACTCAGCGGCGCGCGATCCCGATCGCGTCGCGCTGAAGCTCGACGATGTCGAGGTGACCTACGGGCTCCTCGACGGGGGCACGGCGCTGATGGCGGGCCTACTCGCCGAGAAGGGGATCGGCGCCGGCGACCGCGTCGGGATCATGCTCCCCAACGTCCCCTACTTCGCGGTCTGCTACTACGGAGCGCTCCGCGCGGGCGCCATCGTGGTGCCGATGAACGTGCTCCTCAAGCGGCGCGAGGTCGAGTTCTACGTTCGCGACCCCGAGGCGAAGCTCCTGCTCGCCTGGCACGGGTTCGCCGAGGACGCCCAGGCGGGGGCGCAGGATGCCGGGGTCGAGTGCGTGCTCGTAGCGCCCGGCGAGTTTGAGCAGCTGCTGGGAGCGGCGACCCCACGGCCCGAGATCGCCGACGCCGAGGACTCGGACACGGCGGTGATCCTCTACACGTCGGGCACGACGGGTACACCGAAGGGCGCCGAGCTCACGCATTCGAACCTGAAGCGCAATTGCGAGATCGCGGGCGGCCTGTTCGACGTCGGGGCCGAGACGGTCACGCTCGGCGCGCTCCCCCTGTTCCACTCCTTCGGCCAGACCTGCGGGCTCAACGCCACGATCGCCGGCGGCGGGACGCTGACCCTGATCCCCCGCTTCGACCCGGGCAAGGCGCTCGAGATCATCGAGCGCGACCGGGTCACCGTGTTCGAGGGCGTGCCCACCATGTACAACGCGATCCTTCATCACCCCGACTCCGAGAGCTTCGACACCTCGACCCTCGTGGTCTGCGCCTCGGGCGGCTCGGCGATGCCCGTCGAGGTCATGCACGGTTTCGAGGAGAAGTTCGGCTGCAAGGTGCTCGAGGGCTACGGCCTCTCCGAGACCTCTCCCGTGGCGTCGTTCAACCACCCCGACCGCGAGCGCAAGGCGGGCTCGATCGGGACGCCGGTCGAGGGGGTGGAGATGAAGGTCGTCGACGACGGCGGCCACGACCTGCCCACCGGCGAGGTGGGCGAGATCGTCATTCGCGGCCACAACGTGATGAAGGGCTACTGGAACCGCCCCGAGGCGAGCGCCGAGGCGATCCGCGACGGCTGGTTCCACACCGGCGACATGGCCAAGGTCGACGAGGACGGCTACTTCTTCATCGTCGACCGCAAGAAGGACATGATCATCCGGGGCGGCTACAACGTCTACCCCCGGGAGATCGAGGAGGTCCTCTACGAGCACCCGGCGGTGCGCGAGGTCGCCGTCGTCGGAGTGCCGCACGACCAGCTCGGCGAGGAGGTCGGCGCCGCCGTGGCGCTCAAGGAGGGCGCCGAGGCGACGATCGAGGACCTGCGCCAGCACGTCAAGGAGCAGGTCGCCGCCTACAAGTACCCGCGGCTCGTCTGGCTGGTCGAAGAGCTGCCGAAGGGCCCCACGGGGAAGATCCTCAAGCGCGAGATCGAGCGCCCGAGCACGGACTGAGGTCCGGCGCCGCGGCGCGATGAGCGCCGCCGGATCTCCCTGACCTCGACCGACCCCGGTGCGGGGGTCAACAGGATGTTCACGGGCGGGACACGCCTCGTTCACTCGCCCCGGTGAGGGCAGGCGCAGGATGCCGTTGGCGCCGCGAGGACGGCCGGTGCCGCGGGATTCACAGCCGTCCCCCGACGAGCAAAGGAGCTCGCTTGCTTACGCGCAAGAAGACCATTGCGACGGCAATTGGCGTGGCTGCGGCAGGGGCAGCGGCGATTGGGATCTCGGTCTCATCCGCGTCCTCGACCGCTGCCGCCACGCCCGCGGCTACCACGCCGATCAAGCATGTAGTCGTCATCTACGACGAGAACGTCTCGTTCGACCACTACTTCGGTACCTATCCCTTTGCCACCAATCCGCCCGGCGAGCCCAAGTTCACGCCCCTTCCCGGAACGCCCACCGTCAACGGGCTCGATCAGCCGCTGCTCACGGCCAACCCCAACGAGGACGAGCCCGAGCGGCTCGATCCCAGCCAAGCCGTGACCTGCGACCAGAACCACGGCTATTCGGCCGAGCAGAGCGCCTACGACATGGGCCTGATGGACAAGTTCGGGGAGGACACGACCGGGTCGGGGTGCACCGAGACCACCTATCCCGACAACGGCAGCTACGGGCCCAACGGGATCGTCATGGACTACTACGACGGGAACACGGTCACCGCGCTGTGGAATCTGGCGCAGCATTTCACGCTGGGCGACAACTCCTACAGCAGCTCCTTCGGGCCCTCCTCGCCCGGTGCGGTCAACCTGATCAGCGGCAACACCAACGGCGCCACCGCACACGGGGGAACCTCGTCCTCGGTGGCCAACGGCACGCTGTTCGGCGACCAGGACCCCTACTACGACCAGTGCTCGAACCCCACCGTCGCGCTCAACTCCGACGGGTCTCCGGGCGGCGTGACGGTCTCGATGTCGGGGAGGAACGTCGGTGACCAGATGAACTCGAGCGGCATCACCTGGGGCTGGTTCGAGGGTGGCTTCACCCCGTCCTCGACCTCCGGCGGCCGGCCGATCTGCGCCACCGCGCACGCCAACGTGGGCGGCGCCTCGACAGCCGACTACGTCCAGCATCACGAGCCGTTCCAGTACTACGCCGATACCTCGAACCCCGACCACGTCTCGCCCAGCTCGGTCTCCGAGGTGGGTCACAGCGACCCGGCCGGTACCCCGCCCGCCGACGCCGTCAACCATCAGTACGACATCTCGTGGTTCAACCAGGCGCTGGCCGCGGGCGACATGCCCCAGGTCTCGTTCCTCAAGGCTCCGGCCTACGAGGACGGACACGCCGGCTACTCCGACCCGCTGGACGAGCAGCGGTTCCTCGTCGACACGATCAACGAGATCGAGGAGTCACCGGACTGGCCGTCGACGGCGATCATCATCGCCTACGACGACTCCGACGGCTGGTACGACCATCAGATGGGCCCGATCATCCGCCAGTCGCAGGACACCGCGGATGACTTGAACGGTCCGGGCAAGTGCGGATCCTCGGCGACCCCGCCGGCGCAGAATGACCGCTGCGGCGTCGGGCCGCGGCAGCCGCTGCTCGTGATCTCGCCGTGGGCCAAGGAGAACTACGTCGATAACACGTTCACCGAGCAGGCTTCGATCCTGCGCTTCATCGAGGACAACTGGAACCTCGGCCGGATCGGAAACGACTCAGCGGACGCGTCCGCGGGCACGCTCGATAACGCCTTCGACTTCAACCAGAGTTACGGGCATGCGCCGGCGATCATCATGAACGACACGACCGGTGAGATCACCAGGGAGATCTGGCCGAGCGCCGCCTCGACGACGACGAGCGGCTCGGGCACCGCGACGGGGAGTGGATCGGCGGCGGCGGCGCCGACGGCGGCCAGCAGCTCGACCGCAGTCAAGCTACCCAAGGTGCTCTGCACTCACCACTCCGGCAAGCACGCGCTGACGCTCACCTGCACGACGAGCGGCGGCTCGAGCGCGAAAACCCTGATCCGCGCCCGGCTGTTCCGCGGGCGGTCCCTGATCAGCAACGTGGCCACGCTCGTGCGCGACCACCGGGCGCGGCTCTCGCTGTCGCTCGGCCGCCATACGCGCGCCGGCCGGTACATGGTTCGCCTGTCGATCGATGCCGGGGGAAGCGTCGGGTCCCAGACCCGGTACTTCACGGTCGGCTGACCGCCGGATCGCCGAAGCCAAGTCGTGCATGGGGCCCGGTCTCGGCCGGGCCCCGCGCGCACCCTCGCTAATGGCCACCTTCGCACGACGAGCCCCGCTCGACCGAACGCCTCCTAAGCACCGACGGCGGTGGGCGGCGGCCGCACTCGTGGCGGTGACCGCGCTCGCGGCGGCGATGCTCGTCGGCTCGGCGCTGAGCCCAGCCGGTCTGTTCGAGGGATCGCTGCCGTTCTCGGTCCACGGGATGGCCCGCCCGGCGAGCCCGCGCGCTCCCCTCGGCGTCCGGATCACCAAGGTCTTCGGCAGCTCGACGCCCGCCCGGCTCTACGGAACCCAGATCGGCCGGATGGAGGATCAGGGGGTGAACGCGCGGGGCCAGCTCATCTCCGACCTCTCGCCCCTCTCGCCGACGGCCTTCCGAGCGCCGGTGGCCGAGTACAAGCACTACGCCGCCGGATGGCTCGCACGGGTCTCGGGCGACGCCAAGGCTCTCAGCGCGGCCCTGCGCGCAGGCAGCCGAGGTGTGGCCAAAGCGGAGTGGCGCAGAGCGTGGAGCGCCTACCTGCATCTGGGCGCCGTATACGGCCTGTTCGACACGCTCGATGAGGAAATCGACGGGATGCCCGGCGGTCTTCCCGGCGGGGCCTCCAGTCCGCAGTTCAGCGGCCTGCACCGGATCGAGATGGGGCTGTGGGACGGGCAGCCGCCGCGCTCGCTCGTCCACTGGAGCGGGCTGCTCGCCGTCGACGTCGCGCAGCTGCGCCGCGTGCTGCCGAGCGTGCAGATCACCCCGCTGGCGTACGCGACGCGCGCGCACGAGATCCTCGAGGATGCCCAGAGAGATCTCCTCAGCGGCATGGACGTCCCGTGGAGCGGCGAGGGCGTGCTCGGCACCGCCGCCGGCGTCGCCGCGACCGACGAGGTGCTCCGCACCCTCACTCCGCTGCTCACCGGACGCGATAACACCCTCGTCGAGGTCGAGAACGAGCTGCTCCTGCTCAGCGCCGCGCTCGCCACCGTACGCCACGAGCATCACGGCAGCTGGCCGACGCTCGGGGAGCTGAGCATCATGCAGCGGGAACGGATCGACGGCACGCTCGCCGGTGCCCTCGGCGCGCTCGAGCAGCTGCCGGGCACCCTCGAGACCACGTCGCTCCCGGACCTCCCCCGGGATCCGGAGGGCCGATGAGTCCCCTCGATCGCCGCACCTTCCTCACCCGCTCGCTGATCACCGCCGGCGCCGGTGGCGCCGGTCTCGGCGCGGGTCTCACGGCGAGCGACGCCTCGGCCGAGGCGCCGAGCGCCACCGAGCAGGCCCACACCGTGCTCTGCGACGAGCTGGCGACGCGGATCGCCTTCGACGGGCCGCACCAGGCCGGCATCCTCACCCCGCCCCAGGATCAGATGACGATGCTCGCGCTCGACTCGATCGCCCCCAACGGCGTCGTGCTCTTCGAGACGCTGCAAGCGCTCTCCGGCCAGGCGCGCCGGCTCACCCAGGGCGACGCGGTCGGCGTCAGCGAGGTCGACGACCCGCCGCCGGACTCGGGCATCCTCGGCGCCTACGACAGCCCCGATGGGCTGACCGTGACAGTGGCCTTCGGGGCGGCCCTGTTCGACGACCGCTACGGGCTCGCGCGGCTGCGCCCCAAGGGCCTGGTCGCCATGCCCGACTTCCTGGGCGACGACATCGACCCGGCCCGGAGCGGCGGCGACGTGCTCGTTCAGGTGTGCGCCAACCACCGCGACACAGTCGTGCACACCGTCCGTGAGCTTCTCCGGGCGACGGCCGGCAGGCTCGCGGTCAGGTGGACGCTCGACGGCTTTCAGAGCACCGCGCGGGGACCGGCGCCACGGAGCAGTAAGCGCAACCTCTTCGCCTTCCGCGATGGCACGGCCAACCCCGACGTGCGGGACGACGCGCTGATGAACCGGCTGCTCTGGCTGGCGCCGGGCTCGGGCGAGCCTCGCTGGGCGACCGGCGGGACCTACCAGGTCGTGCGCACCACCCGCATGCACGTGGAGTTCTGGGACCGGGTGGGGATGCTCGAGCAGGAGCAGATGATCGGCCGCTACCGCGTGTCCGGTGCCCCCCTGGGCGGCGAGCGCGAGTTCCAGGATCCCGACTACCCGTCCGATCCCGACGGCAGGCGGATCAAGCTCGACGCCAACATCCGGCTCGCCAACCCCCGCACCCCG
>DATCEM010000002.1:0-4176 GCA_036510175.1 Solirubrobacteraceae bacterium
AGGCCGATGGCGCCGCCGCCGAGCTCGGCCTGCGCACGCTCATCTGGCCGATGTCGCCACCGGGCGAGGAGCACGGGCTCGAGCGGGTGCTCGACGTCGTCGGCCGAGACCGACGTCCGCGCATAATGTCCGTCGTGCCCGACCACGTGCCGCTGCGAGAGGAGGATGTCGATCCCGATCCGCTGCGCCAGTTCGCCGCCTGGTTCGAGCACGCGGCGGATGCCGGCGTCGCGGCGCCCGAAGCGGCGGCGCTGGCCACGACCTCGCCCGAGGGTGCGCCCTCGGCCCGCATGGTGCTGGTCAAGCACTACGACGAGCGCGGGTTCGTCTTCTACACGGGCTACGAGAGCCGCAAGGGCGCGGAGCTCGCCGCGAACCCCCGCGCCGCCCTGCTCTTCTACTGGGCGCAGCTCGGGCGCCAGGTGAGGATCGAGGGGGACGTCGAGCGCACGACCCCGGCGGACACCGCCGCCTACGTCCGCACCCGACCGCGCGCCAGCCAGCTCAGCGCACTCGCCTCTCCCCAGAGCCAGACCGTCGCCGGCCGCGAGGCGCTCGAGCGGCGCGTGGCCGAGCTCACGGCCGAGTACGAAGGCGCCGACCCGCCGCTGCCCGAGGTCTGGGGCGGATTCCGCATCTCGCCGGCGAGCTTCGAGTTCTGGCAGAACCGCGACGATCGCCTGCACGATCGGCTGCGCTACACGCGCGCGGGCGAGAACCAATGGCGGCTGGAGCGCCTGGCGCCATGACCATCGAGCAGGCGCTCGAAGCGTTCGGCCTCGGACCGGACGACCGCGCGGCGTGGCAGGCGACGGGACTCGCGCAGGACGCGCTCGAGGAATGGCTCACCGACCGCGTGGCGAGACGGCCCACCGGCCCGCGCGCCCGCGCGGTCTACGGGGCCGAGGACATCCACGACTTCGCTCGCCGGGCGATCCTCGACGCGCTCGGCCTCGGTCCCGGCGACCGTCTGCTCGAGATCGGGTGTGGTGGCGGCCTGCTCCTCCGCGACGCGCTCGGCACCGGAGCGGCGGCCACCGGGCTCGATCACAGCGAGGAGATGGTGCGCCTCGCGCGCGAGCGTGCGGCGGGCGCGACCATCGTGCTCGGCAGCGCCGAGGAGCTTCCCTTCTCCGAGGGGGCGTTCACCGCCGCTGCCATGTCGGTCGTCCTCATGTTCCTCCCTGACCCGGCAGCCGTTCTGCGCGAGTGTCACCGCGTCCTCGCCCCCGGCGCCCGGATCGCCGTCTACACGGCCTCCTCCGAGCTCCGCGGCACCCCCGCCGTGCCCGAGCTCATGGCGACTCGCACGTTTCTCTACGACGACGAAGCGCTCGCTGGGCTTGGCCGCCGATCGGGGTTCACCGGCGTCAACGTGGACAACGAGGGCGGCGGCCAGCTCCTCACCGCGGCGCGATGACGACGTCTTCGGTGGCAGGAGCGATCCTCAGCGTCCGCTCGAGGTCGAGATCATCGCCGTAGATCGAGAGCGTTCCCCGAAACAGGGAGGAGGTCGCGACGAATCCGCTGCCGGCATCGAGCTCGAATGATCCGTACGGGGACGCGACGCGACGCAGGACGCGCCCGGTGGCGAGGCTCACGCGCTCGATCGTGCTGCCGTAGCCGGACGTGACGTAGGCGAAGCGCCCCGCGAAGGCGATGTGCTGCGGCGGCGCGCCGCCGGGCACGCGGAAGAGCAGGCGGTGGGAAGCGGCGCTGAAGACGCCGAGGTCAGGACCGCTCGCCGAGCTGATCCACACCCGCCGCCCGCCGGGAGCGAAGACCACGGCGTGGACGAGGAATCCAGGAGCGAAGGCGCCGGTAACGCGGGGGCGAGCGGGATCGGAGCTGTCGAGGAGGACGACCCTGCTCGCCGCCTGCCCGAGAGCGACCCACAGCGATCGTCCATCGGGCGAGATGCCCATGTGGTGAGCGCCCGGGCCGACGAGGACCCTGCTCGATACGCGCCCGTCGCTGAGACGAATCGTCGTGAGCGTCCCCCGAGCGTCGTCGGTCACGTAGGCATAGGCACCGCTGGGGGAGATCGCCGGGATGTGCGCAGAGGCGAACCCCGTGATCACCTCGAGCCTGCGCAGCGTCGAGCGGTCGAGCAGAGTGACCGCGCCGGCGGCGGCGCTCACCGCGACCACGACGTGCCGGTCGGCGGCGATGTACTCGGGCTCGGCGGGGAGCGGCACGCTGCGCAGCACGCGCCCGCGGCGCAGATCAACGAGGAAGAGCCGGTTCTCGCTCTCCGCGGCGACGAGGGCCTGGGCGCCGGGACGTGTCAGGTGTCGAGCGGCGGCGACCCGACTGCTCGCGCCGGGGTGAGTGGGGGCAGACACCGCGGCCACCCGCCCCGCCTGCCCCACCCGCCGCCCGCCTCTCGCGCCTCGTGCACCCGAGCCGCAGCCCGCGAGCGACGCCGCGAGCACGCAGAGCCCGAGGACGAGCGCCAGGGGGGCCATGCGATCGCGCGTAAAGCCGTGCACGACCACACTACGTGCCGCGCTCGCTGAGCGGTCCCGGTCCTCGCGCGCGTCGTCAAAGCTGATGAGATCGCGGAGATCCCGAGCAGCGGGCCCTACCGGACCGGATCAGCGGGCGCGGTCGATCAGGCGCTCGACGAGCAGGCTCGCCCGTCCGACGCCCGAGCTCCACGCGCGCAGCACGCTCGCCGGCCCGCTGTCGGCGAGGGGCGGGCGGTCCGCGGAGAGGGCACGCTGCTCGCTGGCGACCCGGAGGGGCTCGTCGGTGGTGACGCTGCCCCTGGCCATCAGCGCGACCGCCTCGTCGTCGTGCGCCGAGGCCTTGCCCGCCTCCACCCAGGCGAAGCGGAAAGTGAGACCGCCCGCGAGGATAAGAACGCTGGCCAGGTTCTGGGCGGGGCGCCGCGCCCGCCCGCGCGCGAGCACCGGGAGGACGAGGCCGGCCCCGACGAGCGCCTTCGCCCCGCGCGTCAGGCGCCCCGGGATCCCGCGCGCGAGCGCCTCACCGGCGCGCCCGAGCCGGCGTTCGTTGAGCATCGAGAGCGTCAGCTCGGCGAGGATGGCGCCGGCCTCGAGACGCGCGAGGGCGACATGGGTCGGGTGGTCCTCGGCCTGGCCGGCGGCGGCCAGGGCCAGGCGCGTGGCGCCGGCCCCGGTGGCGGTCGCGGTGGCGACGAAGATGGGACCGAGGAAGACCCGGCTGCGGGCCCACAGGGGCACCGCGGTGGTGGCGAGGAGCACGCCGGTGTAGGAGCCGAGGTAGGAGCCGAGCAGGGCCTGAACGGCGCCGAGGCGCCGGCCCGTATGGCGCGCCCCGAAGAGATCGGCGGCCACGGAGCCGGCGCCCGCGGTGCTGAAGGCGACCAGGCACCAGGCGCCGACGTTCATGGGCGAGCGGGGCTTGAAGATGCGCAGCATGTTGAGGAAGCGTCCCGGTCGCCCGAGATCGGCGATGAGCAGCGCCGGGGCGGGCAGGACCGTCGCCAGCGCCACCTTGCGCGCGACCCGGGCCGAGGCTTCGTCGCCGGCGATGTCGGCGGCCAGGGCGGCGAACGACGCCCCCGAGGCGACACCGCCGAACCAGAAGTAGAGCGGCACCTCCCACGTCCACACGGGCGCGCGGATGACCGGCCCCTGCACGGGCTCGGGCATCTCCCCCGTGCGCATCCGGCGGTTCGCCGCGGCCACCTCCCCGGGCTCGGGCTCGGGCTCGGCGTAGCTCGTGTCGCGGCCGAAGAGGTAGGACCAGGCGGCGTCGCCCCACGCCGGCCGGGCGAGCGCAACCCCGCGGCCCTCGACGGCGCGCCGCCACGACGCCGGCTCGCCCCGCGTCCCGCGGGCCGGCGTGCGGTCACGGGTCGCGCTGTCGTGATCGGCCGTCCACCGCGCATCGCGGCCCGCGGTGCTGGGCGGCGGCTCCTCGTGCGGGAGCGGTGCCGCGGGTTCGGCGGGCAGCCCCAGCGGGGCCTCGCCGGCGTCAGCCGACTCCGCGCTCAACGCCGCCCTCTGCGCGCGGACGCGAAGATCAGGGCGGCTCCGGTCGCGGCGAGGAGCCCGGCGCCGAGGGCCGCCGCGGTAGCGGCGACGAGGTTCTCCTGGATTGGCGAGTCGGCCTCGGCGGGCAGGCCATAGCGCTCGGGCGCCTCGGTGAGCAGGAAGAACGCCCCGAGCCCTCCCGCCAGCTCGT
>DATCEM010000003.1:0-2478 GCA_036510175.1 Solirubrobacteraceae bacterium
GTCTGAGCGGGGAAGGATGGCCACGCCGAGCCCGCGAGCCACGAGCCGCCGGATACGTGGACTCTCGTTGGACTCGAGCGTGACGTGCGGCTCGTAGCCGGCGCCGCGACCGGCCGAGACGAGGGCCTCTCGCAGCCTTGAACCGTCGCGGTAGCTGATGAACTTCTCGCCGGCCAGCTCGACCATGCGAATCCGGCGTCGCGCAGCGAGCCGGTGGTCGGCGGGGAGCACCGCCACGAGCTCCTCGGATACGAGCTGCTGGAGACCCAGCCCGTGGCTCTCGATCCGCTCGGTGACCGAGAGAAAGGCGAGGTCGAGCTCGTCGACACGGAGCATCTCCGCCAGTTCCTCGCTCGACTGCTCGCGCACGGTCAGCTCGACATCGGGATGGCGCTCGTGGAAGATCGCGAGGACGAGCGAGACATCAACCGGTCCCATGGTGTGCATCGCCCCCACCGTCACGCGTCCGCCCCGCAGTCCGCGTAATCCCTCCAGTTCGGCCTGCGCCGCGTCGACCTCGGCGAGAATCCGCCGAGCGCGAGCGACGAGTAAGTCCCCAGCGTCGGTCAGGGCAACGCGGCGCGTCGTGCGCTCTACGAGTGGGAGGCCAACCTCGTCCTCGAGGCGACGGATCTGCTGGGACAGGGCGGGCTGAGCGATGTGCTCACGCGCGGCGGCGCGGGTGAAATGCCGCTCCTCCGCCAGGGCCAGCAGGTATCGCAGCTGCCGAAGTTCCATAAGCACAGCCAATATATCCCAGGCAATACTCGTCTTGGACTTCTAGAGCGATCCTCTGCATGCTTCTGGGGGCAGTACCTCTCTCCTCCCTCGAGCGCGCCCCGTTTCCGGCCTCATATCATGCCGGGAACGGGGCGTGACTCATTTCTAATACAAGCTGGTGATGGCGGCGATGTCGTCGGGCGAGTAGCCCGCCCGCAGGTAGGTGTCGTGGAGGTGGGCAGAGAGAAGCGCCGACTCGACCTTGGCGATATCGCGGGTCGAATAGCCCGTCCCCAGCATCCGCTGGTGCAGGATCTGGTGCGTACCGGAAGGGGACACGGCGGGGGCAACGAAGCGGGTGGCGGTGGCCGACATTGAGGCTTTCTCCTTGAAGACTTCTGCGTGGGTAGGGCGAACCTGGTAGCGGTATCGGCTCTCAGCCGCATTGCCTGAATGGGTCTTTGGTGGAGGTTTTGGGCGGGCGCGGTTTGGCGCGTTCTCATTTGCCCGGCGGCTCTAGACGCTGGTCTCAGGTGCCCGTGCGGGTGATGGCGCTGTAGAGATCGGGTCGACGATCGAGAAAGGCGTCGGCGTGGTCGGTCAGACGCTTGTCCAGCGCGGCCTCGAGGTCGACGTCCGCGGCCACCAGGCCACTGGTTCGGGACTCGGCGGCCACCCAGCCGTCGACACCGATGATCGTCGTGCCGCCCGTCCACTCCTGTTCACGCTCACGACCAACCCGGTCCGCGCAGGCGACCGCCATCCTGTTCACGCGAGCCGCGGCCATGCCGATCATCACCTCCGGTGGATGCTCGCCCTCGGGCCGCGGCACGAGCGGCCAGTTGGTGGGCACGAGCAGCAGCTGGGTTCCCGCCAGCGCGACCGAACGAGTCAGCTCCGGGAACTCAAGGTCGTAGCAGATGATCATGGCGAGGCGGCCCACTCTGGTGTCGAATACCGGTGGCGGCGCGGACCCGGGTGAGAAGATGAGCTTCTCCCGATCCCACAGGTGGAGCTTGCGATAGACGGCACGCGGGCCCGTGGCGTCGAACACGGCGGCGCTGTTATAGATCCGGCCGTCGTCGCCGAGCTCGCAGAAACCGCCGGCGAGGATGATGTTCGCAGCCGCGGCTTGTGCCGCCCACTCGAGCAGGATCTCGTGCTCGCGGCCGATGGCTACCGCGGCTGCCTCCTGCGGCGACTCGAACATGTAGCCCGAGGTGATGAGCTCGGGCAGGACGACGACGTCGGCGCGATTATTCACCGCCTCGCGGATGCCGGCCAACGCAATCACCCGGTTGGCCGCCAGATCGCCGATCACCGGCGCGAGCTGCTGGCAGGCGATCCGCGTCACGGCACCTTCGCGAGGATCACGATGCTGAGCATCGTCACGAGGATCGCGCCGATGACCTCAGAGGTGAGCAGTGCTCGGGTGATGATCGCCAGTCTTTGTGGTGTCCATCCGGCGACGCTATACGCTCAGCGCTGCCCTCGCCAGGTCTTGATGGTCACGGGACGCCTCCGAGCCCCACGCTCGAGCCAACCCCAGACCGGCACGCTCCGCCGGTCAACGGCACGACGGCCGCTTCGCGCTAGGGCCGTCGCGCGGTCATGTTGAGCCGGACGTACTCGAGCACCAGCGGCGTGCCCGCTCGGGCGAGTACGCGGTCGATGAAGGACCCGCGAAGCTCGTCGGGAAGCGGATCGAGGTGTCGGACCAGACACACCGTCTCGATGAACGAGCGCGGATCGGCGGGC
>DATCEM010000004.1:0-2727 GCA_036510175.1 Solirubrobacteraceae bacterium
CGAGCTCACCGGCCTGCCCGTCTCCAACGCCTCAGTCTACGAGGGTCCGAGCGCGGTCGGCGCCGCCGGCTACGTCGCCAAGCTGACCAACTCTCGCCGCCGGTTCGTCATCTCCCGCGGCGTCCATCCGCACTCGCGCGAGACGCTCCAGACCCTCGCGCGAGGATGGGAGATGGAGGTCGTCGAGGCGCCTGTGCGCGATGGCGCCACCGTGCTCCCTGAGCTCGACGCCGACGTCAGCGCGGTGATCGTGCAGCAGCCGAACTTCTTCGGCGCTGTCGAGGACCTCACCGCGCTCGCCTCGGCGGGCCGCGAGGCCGGCGCCCTGACCATCTGCGCCTGCGACCCGCTGCCGCTCGCGCTGCTGAAGTCGCCGGGCGAGTGCGGCGTCGACATCGCCGTGGGAGAGGGCCAGACGCTCGGGAACCGGCTCGACTTCGGCGGACCGTCCTTCGGCTTCTTCACCGCGACCGAGGCGCTGCTGCGGCGGATGCCCGGGCGCATCGCGGGGGAGACGCGCGACGTCGACGGCAAGCGTGGGTTCGTGCTCACCCTGCAGACCCGCGAGCAGCACATCAGGCGCGAGAAGGCGACCTCGAACATCTGTACCTCTCAGGCGCTCAACGCGCTGGCCGGAGTCATCTACCTGAGCTGGCTCGGGCGCCGCGGGATCGTCGAGCTCGCCGAGCTCATGCTCAAGCGGACCGCCTACGCGCGGGGGCGGCTGACGGCGATCCCGGGCGTGACGCTGCTCCACGAACGCCCGGTGGTACGCGAGCTCGCGCTCGCCCTCGACGCGCCGGCGGCGCGGGTGATCGACCGCTGCCTGGCGCAGGGCGTGAACCCGGGCTACTCCCTCGCTCGCGAGTATCCCGAGCACGAGGACGGCCTGCTCGTGGCGATCACCGAGCGCCGGACGCGTGCCGACATCGACCGCCTGGTCGAGGTCCTCGGCGCCGCCGTCGCGGCGGAGGCGGCGGAGGCGGCGGCGGGGGTAGCGGCATGAGCGACGCGGGCGTAGCGGCATGAGTGACGTCCGGGAGAACGGGAGCGTCAGCGAGCATTCTCCAAAGTCAGACCTGAGCGTCAGCGAAGGTTTGACCATCTTCGAGCGCTCGCAGCCGGGCCGGCGCGCGTTCGTCGCCCCCGAGCTCGACGTGCCCGATGTCCCGATCGACGAGCTCCTGCCCGCCGAGTTGCGCCGCGCCGAGCCGCCGCGACTGCCCGAGGTCTCAGAGCCGGAGATCGTCCGCCATTACAACCGGCTCTCCAAGCGCAACTTCGATCTCGATACCGGCTTCTACCCGCTCGGCTCGTGCACGATGAAGCACAACCCCAAGCTCCACGAACGGGTGGCGGCGCTGCCCGGCCACGCGAAGCTCCATCCGCTCCAGCACCCGCTGCGCGCCCAGGGCGCGCTCGAGCTGATGTGGAACCTCCAGCAGGCGCTGGCGGCGATCGCCGGCCTGCCCCACGTATCGCTGCAGCCGAGCGCGGGGTCCCACGGAGAGCTCACCGGCGTTCTCTTGACCCGCGCGTACCACGAGGACCGCGGTGAGACGCGCACCAAGGTGCTGACGCCCGACACCGCCCACGGAACGAATCCCGCGACGGTGACCATGGGCGGCTACGAGGTCGTCAAGGTCGGGACCGATGCGAGCGGGAACGTCGATCTCGACGACCTGCGCGCCAAGGCCGACGAGGATGTCGCCTGCCTGATGCTCACCAACCCGAGCACGCTCGGCCTGTTCGAGACGGGGATCGAGGAGATCGCCCGGATCGTGCACGGCGTCGGCGCCACGCTGTACTACGACGGAGCGAACCTCAACGCGATCATGGGCATCTGTCGCCCGGGGGACATGGGCTTCGACATCGTGCATTTCAACCTGCACAAGACGTTCACCCAGCCCCACGGCGGCGGCGGCCCGGGCGCCGGACCGATCGCCGTATCGGACCGCATCGAGCCCTATATTTCCCGTCCCCAGATCGTCCGCCCCGGCGCCGACAACGGCGATCGTCCCCACTTCGACCTCGACTACGACCGACCGAAGTCGATCGGCCGGCTGCGCGGGTTCCAGGGCAACTACGGGGTATTCGTCCGCTCCTACGCCTACATCCGCTCGCTCGGAGCGCCGGGGCTGCGCGAGGTCTCAGAGATCGCGGTCCTCAACGCCAACTACCTGCTCGCGAAGCTGAAAGCGCAGGGCGTGGCCGAGTACCTGCCGGCGGCCTATGACCGCATCTGCATGCACGAGTTCGTCCTCTCGGGCGCGCCGATGAAGCGCGAGCTCGGGATCAAGACGCTCGACCTCGCCAAGCGCCTGCTCGACCACGGTGTCCACCCACCGACCGTGTACTTCCCGCTGATCGTCGAGGAGGCACTGCTGGTAGAGCCCACCGAGACCGAGACGCGCGAGACGCTCGACCGCTTCGCCACACTCGTCGCCGAGATTCTGCGCGAAGCCGCTGAGGACCCGGAGATCGCGCGCGGCGCCCCCTACTCGACACCGGTGCGCCGGCTCGACGAAGCCGGCGCGGCGCGAAACCCGGTGCTGCGCCAAGCGCTCTGATGGAAGATCTGACCGCGCTCGCCACGAGCGTCGCACCGCGCGTACTCGACGAGATCGTGCAGCTGGTCGCGATCTCCACGCCCTCGGGCGAGGTCGCGGGTGCCGAGCAGGCGGTCGCGCTTTGTCAGAGCTTCCTTCCAGGCTGGCGCATAGAGCG
>DATCEM010000005.1:0-3278 GCA_036510175.1 Solirubrobacteraceae bacterium
CGGTCGCTGCGGCTCGGCTGCTCGTCCGCTGGCTGAACCGCCGCTAGAATAAGCAAAAGTTCCCCATACCTTCTGCGTTTGTACTTGCAGCGTGTCACGGACGCCGCGTGCCATCAGGGTGGCCAGCCATCTCGGCGGCAAGAACGCGATGCCAGTGACATTGAGAGTAAGCAACGGTGCAAAGATCCTCGTGTGGCGCGAGGAAGACCTCTTCTGTGCTCGGCGGGAAGAAGCTCCGCAGGAGCAGACTCAGACCTGCCTCGGGCTCGATCTCTTCGAGATCGTCGCCGAGCTGGCCGGCCTCGACCTCGAGGACGGCGCCCAGGCGGCGGAGGCGATCGAGCTCTCGGGGAGCGCCCAGCGTCAGCTCGCCGGCGTGCCCCACACGCCCGAGGCCTCGGCCTAGAGGCCGGCCTGACCCGCCGTGCCCGCTTCGGGAGACGGGCACGCTGATGGATTCGGCACGCGGACAATTGCTCATCGCCGGACCGGGGTTGCTCGACCCGAACTTCTGGCGCACGGTGGTGCTCGTGGTCGAGCACAGCGACGAGGGCGCCCTGGGCGTGGTGCTCAACCGCCCATCGGAGACCACCGTGCTCGACGCCGTCTCGCAGCTCGAGGAGCTCGTCGACCCCGACGAACCGGTGTTCATCGGAGGACCCGTTCAGCCGAGCTCCGTCATCGTCGTCGCCGAGTTCGAGGATCCGAGCGATGCTGCGCTCGTCGCCTTCGAAGATATCGGCGTCCTCGCCGCCGGCTCATCCCCGGAGGAGATCACGGCGGGCCTGCGCCGCGCGCGAGCGTTCGTCGGACACGCGGGGTGGGGGCCGGGGCAGCTCGACGGCGAGCTCGAGCGCGGCGACTGGATCGTCGAGACCGCCCGGCGCGAGGACGCCTTCGCCGAGGACCCCGACGAGCTCTGGGGAGCGGTGCTGACACGCAAGGGTGGCAGTTACGCTCTGCTCGCACGGATGCCGGCGGACCCGTCGGTGAACTGAGCCCGGGCAGGGCCGGTCTATCATCGCTGGGCCTGTGAGTCACGCCCATCACGCGCACGGAAGTCACGCGCACGGCCGCGGTGGCGACGAGAACGCGCTCAAGGCGGCGCTGGCGCTGATCATCGTCTTCATGGCCGCCGAGGTCGTGAGCGCCGTGATCAGTTCGTCGCTGGCCCTGCTCTCCGACGCCGCCCACATGCTCACCGATGCGGCCGCGCTGGCGATAGCGCTGATCGCCGCGCGGCTCGCGTCCCGACCGGCGGCGGGGTCGATGACCTACGGCCTCGGCCGGGCCGAGATCCTCAGTGCCCAGGCGAACGGCATCACCCTGCTCGTCCTCGCCCTGCTCATCGTCTACGAGGGCATCCGCCGCCTCGTCTCACCGCCCGCCGTCGAGGGATCGGTCGTTCTCGTGGTGGCGCTCGTGGGCGTGCTCGTCAACCTCTTCGCCGTGCGGATCCTCGCCGCCGGCCCCGACGCCGAGCCCCGCAGCATGAACCTCGAGGGCTCCTACCGCCACATCCTCACCGACCTGTTCGGCTTCATCGCGACGGCGACCGCCGCCGTGGTCATCCTCGCGACGGGGTTTCGCCGCGCCGACGCGATCGCGTCCCTCGTCGTCGCCGCGCTCATGCTCCACGCCGCCTACGGTCTGCTCAGGGCGTCAGCGCGCGTGTTCATGGAGGCCGCGCCCGACGGCGTCGACCCGCAGGCCATCGGACACCAGCTCGCCTCACAGCCGGGAGTCGTCCAGGTCCACGACCTCCACGTCTGGGAGGTGACGTCGGGGTTCCCCGCCCTCTCGGCCCACGTTGTCGCTCGGGCGGGCGACGACTGCCACGAGCTCCGCCGCCGCCTGCAGGTGATGCTCGGGGAGCACTTCCACATCGAGCACACGACGCTCCAGGTCGACCACGAGGTCGCCGCGCAGCCGCCGCTTCAGATCGAGATCGTTCCCCGCGAGCAGGCGGAGCTAGACTCGCGAAGATGAGGGTCGTCAAGCCCGGCCCGGACCGCTCGGTACCGCGTGGAGTGGTTGGGGGATCGGAAATCTCGCAGGCCACTGCGGGTGCCCAGAACATCTACATGGCCGTGTTCCGCGTCCCGCCGCTGGCCCGCTCCCTGCCTCATTACCACGAAGGCTGCGACAGCGCCGTCTACATGCTCTCCGGGCGTCTCCGGGTCAAGTGGGGCGATCACCTCGAGCAGGAGGTCATGCTCGAACCGCGCGATCTCGTGTACGTCCCGCCGCGCGAGACCCACATCCTCGAAAACCCGTCGGAGAGCGAGCCCGCCGAGTACGTCGTCTCGCGTGACTCGCCCCATGAGGATGCGGTAGTCGTGCCCTGGGCGGACGAGCGATGACGGCCTCCCCGCCTTCCACCCATCGCGAGGGCGGGTTTACCGGCGTCGGCGGTGTGAATATCTTCTGGCAGGCGTGGCTGCCTCCGGGACCCTGCCGCGGCGTCGTGATCATCGCCCACGGCGCAGGCGAGCACAGCGGCCGCTACCCGCACGTCGCCGAACGGTTGGTCCGCGAGGAATACGCGGTGTACGCGCTCGACCATCGCGGCCACGGCCGCTCGGGCGGGCCCCGCGTGCTCCTGGACCGGATGGACAACCTGGTGACCGATCTCGACACGCTCGTGGTCCAAGCCTCCGGTGAGCACCGCGCGCAAGCGCACTCAGGAATCCCCGTGTTCCTCCTCGGGCACAGCATGGGCGGCACGCTCGCGACCTGCTACGCCCTGCGCCACCAGGATCGACTCGATGCCCTCGTCCTCTCGGGGCCGCTCGCCGCGCTCGAGGCGGCGTCGCCGGCGCTCCGGATCGCCGCCCGCGTCCTCTCGAAGCTGACCCCGCGGCTGCCCGTCATCGGCGTCGACCCCTCGCTGGTCAGCCGTGATCCCGCCGTCGTAGCGGCCTACACCTCCGATCCCCTCGTCCACCACGGCAAGCTGCCCGCGCGCACGGTGGCCGAGCTCGGCGCCGCGATCGAGTCCTTCCCGAGCCGCGTTCCCGAGATCACCCTGCCCACGCTGATCCTCTACGGGACCGCCGACCAGATCTGCCCCACCGAGGGCAGCGTCATGCTCGGCGACCGGATCGGCGCGACCGACGTGACCGTGAAGTCCTACCCTGGGCTCTATCACGAGATCCTCAACGAGCCCGAGCAGGATCAGGTAATGGACGACCTGTGCGCCTGGCTGAGCGCCCACCGGCGCAGCGGTTCGCCGACCTGATGCCGCTCTTTCACCGCCAGAGCGACGAGGAGAAGGC
>DATCEM010000006.1:0-6432 GCA_036510175.1 Solirubrobacteraceae bacterium
TGGTCGGGCGGATCAGTGCCCACATCGATCGCAACTTCAACGAGTACCAGCACCACGACTGGGGGCTGTTCGGCTTCTTCGAGTGCGAGGACGACCCCGAGGCAGCTCAAGCGCTGCTCGGCACGGCCGAGGGCTGGCTGCGCGAGCGCGGGCGCGACCGCATGGTCGGGCCGATGGACTTCACCACCAACGACGAGCTCGGAGTCCTGATCGAGGGGTACGACATGCTCCCGACGGTGCTGACCAACTGGCATCACCGCTACTACCCCGCTCTGCTCGAGGGCGCGGGCCTGGGCAAGGCCATGGACCTGTACATGTGGAGCATCCACATCGAGGACCAGGAGCGAGTGCACCCGTCGATCTGGCGCGCCGCGGCCGAGGCCGAGAGCAAATACGGGATCACCGTCCGCCCGATGCGCAAGAAGAACATTGACGCCGAAATCGACGGCTTCCTCGAGGTCTACAACGCCGCCTGGGAGCGTAACTGGGGCTTTGTCCCCCTCAGCGAGGCCGAGGTCCGCCGCTACGCCAAGGACCTGAAGCCGATCCTCGACGAGAACTGGGCCTTCGCCGCCGAGAAGGACGGGGAGACGATCGGCGCTGCCCTGACCCTGCCCGACTACAACCAGGTGCTGATCCATCTGGGCGGCCGGCTGCTCCCGCTCGGGTGGGCCAAGGCGCTGTACTACCGGCGCAAGATCGACCGGGTGCGCGTGTTCGCGCTCGGAGTCAAGCGCGAGTACCAGCACACCGGCGTCGCGGCGCGCTTCTACCAACTGCACTTCGAGTCCGCCGCCAAGACGCCCCAGAAGGGCGGCGAGACGGGTTTGACCCTCGAGACGAACAAATCGATGAACCGCGCCATGGAGGGGATGGGGGGCAAGATCGTCCGCCGCTATCGCGTTTACGAGAAGATGCTTTGAAGATGACTGAGGGCGCTGTCACCATGCAGGGGCGATGACCGAGGAACCGTTCGAGGGGGAAGAGGGGGAAGAGCTTGTAGATGGGCTGCCCGTCCTCGCCGAGGTCCGCCCGATCGAGCGCACCGCGGTCGTGGGCGCCCTGCCCGCCGTGCAGGCCGCGGCGGCGGCGTTCACCGGCTTCGTCGCCGGGGCCGCGACTCTGGCCGTGGTCCGCCGGCGCCAGACACGCAGGTTGGCTCGGCGCCAGCCCGGACGGGCCCTTGACCTGGTTCCCCTCACCGGTACCAGGACCTACCTCGTGCATGTTCATCGGGTCGGCCGGCCCGAGGAGTGACGCGCGGGCGGCGCCGTCGGGAGCGCCCTCGCACCGCTCGGCGCCCTACGACGTCCGGATCGAGGTCCGGCCGGCCTGGCCCTTCCATCTCCCCCGCCGGGGCGGCCTCGACGGGCTGACCCGGGTGCGAGGTGGGGTGGTCCACCGCCTGCTTCACGCCGGTGAGGCCCCGGTGGTCGTGCGCGTCGCCCAGCTCGCACCGGACCGCATCCTCTTCGGTGCCCAGGCGGGCGACCGTGCCGCCGCCGAGTGGGGGATCGAGCGCATGCGCCTCGCGCTCGGCGTCGATCAAGATCTGCGCCCGTTCTACGAGCGGTTTCGCTTCGACCCCCTGATCGGCCCTGCCCTGCGAGCGCACCCGACGCTCCGGGTCACCGGCAGGCCCGAACCGTTCGAGGCGCTGATGTGGGCGATCGCCGAGCAGCTCATCGAGTTCGAGCGCGCGGCGCGGATCGAGCGGCGCTTGATCGCCCGGCTCGGCCGGCGGTGCCCGGAGAGCGACCTGCGCGACGCGCCCAGCGCCCGCCGGATCGCCGATCAGGCGCCCGCGCTGCTCGAGTCGCTCGACCTCACCGAGGGGCGGGCGATCGCGCTCGTGCGGGCGGCGCGAGCCGTGGCCACCGGGCAGGTCGATCTCTTCGACGTCGACCATGAACGGGGCTGGCGGCGTCTGCAGACGATCCGCGGGATCGGGAGCTGGACGGTCCAGCAGCTCGCGCTCACCGGACAGGGGCGGCTCGATCAGCTTCCCGCCGGCGACCTCGCCTTCCGCAAGCTCGTCGGGCGACTACGCACGGGCAATCCGCGGGCGCGCGCCAGCGAGGAGGAGGTGGACGAGTACTTCGCACCGTACGCACCGTGGTCGGGGCTGGCGGGCGCCGTGGCCCTTCGGGCCACCCTCTAGCGGCTTCGGTCAACCCACCCCCTGCCCCGCCAGGTACTCGTTCGTCGACGCATCCGCGACCGCTTGCACGTTGGAGATCAGGTGGTGGCTGAGCATCCACTCGCCGAAGCTGTTCCACTGAGGCTGGTCCTGATATCCCCAGGGGGCGTTCGGGCCGGTGGGGAAGAAGGCGGGCAGAGTCGCCTCGACGCTCGCGAGCTGGAACTTGGAATTGAGCCCCGGGTTCATGCGCACCAGGTTCGCCACGCCGGCCTGCGGGTCGTGGCGCACCGACTCGTAGCCGCGCCCCAGCGCCTGCACGAAGGCGCGGATCTCATCGGGCTTGTTGGCAAGCGTCGCCTTCGTGGCGACGAGGACCAGCTCGTCGTAGTTCGGGACCCCGACCTTGTTGACGCGAATGACATTCGGATGCTTGTTCCTCTCGGCGAGCTGTATCGCCTCGTAGTTCCAGTAGGCGCCGATCGTCGCGGCCACCTGGCCGGAGAGCATCGCCGGTACGAGGTTCTCGCCGACGTCGACGAGCTTGACCGAGCTGACCGGGACGTGGGCACGCTGGAGGATGGTGTCCAGATAGGCGCGCTGATAGGGGATGCCCGCGTAGCCGACGGTCTTCCCGCGAAGATCGGCGACGCTCGTGATGTGCTGCGAGCCGATCGAGACGATCGAGGTCAAGGGCTGCTGGACGACGGCGCCGAACGCCGCGAGCGGCTCACCCTGATTGCGGGCGAGCATGAGCTCGGGCTCGTAGGAGATGGCCACGGTCGCCCGCCCCGCGAGGAGATCCTTGAGGGGCGCCGACGGGTCCGAGGGTGATTCGACGTGCACGTTCAGCCCGGCGCGGGCGAACCCTCCGTCGGCGATCGCCTGATAGATGCCGACGTGGTCGGCGTTGGGGAAGTAGTCGAGCATCAGGGTCAGCGACTCGGACGTGGAAGGCGTGGTGCGGTTCTGTATCTCGCCGCACGCCGCCAGCATCAAGAGAGCAGCGAGCGCCGCGATCACCGTTCGTTTCATAGGGGGCGTTCTCCTCGTGGTTCGTAGGCCCAGGGCAGCAGCAGCCGCTCGGCCAGGGTGAGCAGGGCGAACAGCGAGATCGCGAATACGGCGAGGATGAACACGGCGGCGTACGCCCTCGCGGTGAGCAGCTGGGGAATCGCCTGCTCGAAGATGTAGCCCAGTCCCGAGTTGCTCCCCGCCTCTTCGGCGAAGACGGCGCCGATGGGGGCGAAGACCACGGCGATCTTCATCCCGGTGAACAGCCCGGGAAGCGCGGCCGGCAGCTCGACGTGGCGAAACGTCCGCGCCCGCGAGGCATCGAAGGTCCGCATGAGCTTGAGCAGGTCGGGGTCGACCGCGGCCAGCGCGTCGAGCGTGGTCACCACGATTGGGAAGAAGCAGACGATCGCGATCACGATCAGCTTGGGGAGGAAGCCGAAGCCGAGCCACAGGACGAGCAGCGGCGCGACGAGGACGATGGGCACCGTCTGCGACGCCACGAGTAGTGGGTAGACGGCGCGGCGCAGCGTCCGCGACAGATGCAGCGAGAGCGCCAGCGCCAGTCCGGCGGCCGCGGCCACGAGGATGCCGAAGGCGATCTCCCGCGCGGTGACGAGGAAGTTGCTCCACAGCAGCGACCGGTCCTCATACAGCGCCTGCGCGATCTGGTGCGGTGGCGGGAGGATCAGCGGATCGGCTCCCCCGAGGTCGACGTAGAGCTCCCAGGCGCTGAGCAGGATGAGGAGGAAGAGGATCGTCCGCCAGCCGAGGAGCACCCGGCCGGCCGCGCTCCACAGTCGCACACCGGCCCGCGCGGGAAGCTCGCCGGCCCTGACGACGCCGGCGAGCGCTCCCTCGCCGCTGCGCGGGGTCGCGCTCATCGCGAGATCCCCAGTGCCTCGAGCGCGCGCTCGCGCAGGGCGATGACGGTGCTGTCGGTGCGGTGCCGCGGCCGCCCGAGGGCGACCTCGAGCTCGGCGACCGTCCGTCCCGGACGGGGAGACATGACGACCACGCGATCGGCGAGCACCACCGCCTCCTCGACATCGTGGGTCACGAGCACGACGGTCCGCGGCTCGCGCGCGAGCAGGCTCCCGAGCCAGCCCTGCATCTCCAACCGGGTGAGCGCGTCGAGCGAGGCGAAGGGCTCGTCCAGCGCGAGCACCGGCTTGCCCGCGAGCAGCGTGCGCAGGAAGGCGACTCGCTGGCGCATACCCCCCGACAGCTCAGCCGGGCGCGAGCGCTCGAAGCCGCCGAGGCCGAACCGCTCGAGCCACGGTTGCGCGGCCTCGCGCGCCTGTTCGCGCCCCATCCCACACGCTCGGAGAGCCAGCGCCGCGTTATCGGTCGCGTCGAGCCACGGAAGCAGCAGGTCCCGCTGGGGCATGAGCGCCGCCGGGTCGGCCCGCACCGTGCCCGCATCGGGCCGCTGGAGATCGCAGATGAGCTCGAGCAGCGTCGACTTGCCGCATCCGCTCGGTCCCACGACCGCGACGATCTCGCCGGGCGCGGCGTCCAGCGACATGCTCGCCAGCGCCGCCACCGTGCCGTGGCGAGTGCGGTAGACGCGATCGACCGACTGGATCCGAACGCCGTTCTCTGGCGCCCCATGCTCCTGGGGCGGAGCCTCCACGGCGCCCGCACGCGCCCTCAATGTTCACTCCCTTCGCGGGCATTACCCCACAGGTTCAAAGGGTCAGCACCGGGCCGCGTTGCGCGAGGGGCGCTATCTCAGCCGGCGTCTCCCGCCAGCCCCCCTGGGTGGTCATCTGGGCGCTCATCCTAGCGCGTGCGGGCCTGCGCAGATGGGGTGCCGAGCGCTGGGCATCCGGTAAGGTCACGGGCCGCCGACGCGCGAGGCGTTGCGCGATTACTCGGATGCCGACGCTTCGTCTAGCCAGGTTGGGTCGCGCGGTTGCCGCCGCCGTGATCTGTTGCGCGCTCGGCGTACTGGCGCCGAGCGCCGGCGCCAAGACCGCATTCCACCCGCGGATCAAGGGGGCGATGGGAATCGTCCCGGCCATCGGTGGCCCCGACATCGCGCTCGGATCGAATCTCCCCGAGGTCTACCACGGCGGGTCGGTGATGCGCAACGTCACGATCCATACGATCTTCTGGGCTCCGAGCGGCTTTCGCTTCGACGGGTCCCCGTCGCCCGGGGCCCTCGGCTACGAGGCGATGGTGCAGCGGTTCTTCACCGACATTGCGCACGATTCGGGGGAGAGCACCGACGTGTACTCGGTGCTGCGCCAGTACAGCGACGGCGGCGGCCCCGGCCAGGAGAGCATCAGCTACAGCGCCGCCGCGGACTCGATCGAGGACTCGAATCCCTTTCCCCCGGCGCATGACCAATGCGCCTCGCCGCAGGGAGTCGGCACCTGCGTCACCGACCTCGAGCTCGAGCAGGAGATCGACCACTTCATCGGAACCGGCCATCCCACTGCCCGGGGCCTCACCAATCTCTGGTTCGTGTTCCTGCCCCCCGACGTCGATACCTGCGTCTCGCCGGGCAGCTGCGGGAGCAACGTCTACGGCGGCTATCACTCGGCCTTCGACCTCGGTGACGGCGTCACCGTCTACGCGGTCATCCCCGACCCACTGATCGAGGCGACGACCCCCCCGGGCGGCGACCCCCAAGGCAATCCCGATGCCGAGGCGGCGATCGACGCGGCGGCCCACGAGACGATCGAGGCGATGACCAATCCCCAGGGTGATGCGTGGATGGACCCGAACGGAAATGAGGTGGCCGACAAGTGCGAGTTCGGCCCCGAGCTCGGCACCCCACTCGGCTACGCGCCCGATGGCTCTCCCTATAACCAGCTCATCGACGGCGACGAGTGGTTGATCCAGATGATGTGGTCCAACGCGAGCGGCGGCTGCGTCCAGAGCTCGACGGCGTCGACCTCGACGCTGCCGCTGGCCCAGGTGCACCTGACCCAGTTCAGCCCCTCGGTGAGTGGAAGTCTCGGTACCGCCAAGGCGAATGTGAGAGTGACCGTGATCTTGAAGCGGGCCAAGACCGTGGTCGCGGCGGTGAGCACCCAGACGCGGTCAGACGGTTCCTGGGGGCCCGTAGCGCTGAAGTCGCTCACGCGCGCCGCCGTCGAGGCCTTCGGCGACGATCGCGACACCGTCTCCGTCGAGTACGGCGACGGAGGCCCCCCCGACGACACGATCCTCACCGGCGACGGCGGCAACCCGTTCACCCAGGCCGGGTGGACGGGCTGGTTCGACCTCGACCACGGGTTCTCGGTGCAATCCGGGCTCGGCGGGGG
>DATCEM010000007.1:0-2173 GCA_036510175.1 Solirubrobacteraceae bacterium
TCTTCGACGGCACCGCGGCAGCGATCGCGGCCACCCTGGTGGTCTCGGGCACCGACGGCACCTACGGGAACGCGCTCACCGCGCAGATCACGGCGGCGACCAGCGTCGCGACGAACTGGTTCAACTTGTACATCCTGAAGAGCGGGATCATTCAGGAGAGCTGGCCGAACCTGAATATGATCGTCGGCGATCCGCGTTACTGCCTCACGGTCGTCAACGATTCGAACACGGGCTCCACGCTGGTCACGCTCGAGGACTTGCTCGCGGCGGGGAACAACACGCCGGCAAACGGCACCTTCGGCCCGCTCTCGGGCGGCTCCGACGGCCTCGCCGGGCTCGCCGATAGCGACTACGTGGGCGGCACCGGCGTCAACGGGGACGTCGGGCTGCGCTGCCTGGACGCCGTGGCTCAGCTCACGCTCGTGAGCCTGCCAGAGCGGCCGACCGCTGCCGCGGCCAACGGCCTAGTCACTTACTGCGAGGTGTACCGCAACGGGTATTGCTTCTTCATCGTCGATCCGCCGCTGAACCAGAGCGCCGAGGAGATCGTCACCTACGTCCAGAACACCGCCGCGCTCACCAACCTGAGCGAGCGAGGCGCCGTCTACTGGCCGAACATTCTGATCTCGAACCCGAGCTCCGCGGTCTACGGCACCGCGGTCACGATCGTCTGCCCGCCCTCGGGCCACATCGCCGGCCGGTACGCGCGCACGGACACGTCGCAGCCGAGCGGGGTGTTCATCCCGCCCGCCGGCGTCGACAACGGGAGCCTCGTGAGCATCGCAGGCGTCGAGATGCCCGAGGTGCTCAAGCAGCCGAAGCGCGACATCGTGTTCCCCGCCCTGATCAACCCGATCAGCAAGGAGAACGGGACGCCGTGGTTCCTCGACGGCGCTCGCTGCCTCAAGTCGGACGGCAACTGGCCGACGATCGGCGAGCGGCGCGGCGTCATTTTCACGGAGATGAGCCTGAAGCTCGGCCTGGTGAGCCTGCGGCACCAGAACATCAACGAGCGGCTTCTGAACGAGGGCGCGGACGCCGCGGAGGCATTCCTGCTCATCCCCACCGCGGCGGGGGTTCTCGCGACGACGGACCCGGCGAAGGCGTTCCTCGTGGACTTCGGCCCGGGGCTGAACACCGCCGCCACGAACAAGGCGCGCACGGTCTGGGGGCGCGTCAGCATCGCCACCAGCGAGCCGGCGGAGTTCGTGAACATCCTGATCGCGCCCGATACGCGCATGCTCGACGCCGAGCTCGCGGCATTAGCCACGCAGAACACGGGCTGACCGTAACGCCCGGAGGAAACGAGCATGTCGATCGTCGGTCGTCCCAGATCCTTCTTCAAGAAATTCCTCTTCACCGTGGAGATCCCGGGGGTCGGGTGGACGGGCTTCCAGAAATGCTCGGAGCCGAAGCAGACCACCGCCGTGATCGAGCAGTGGGAGGGCGGCGCGATCGTCGCCGACAAGAGCCCCGGCCGGATCAAGATGGAGGACGTCACCCTCGAGCGCGGGGCCACGAAGGACAACGATCTTTATGCCTGGTATCTCCAGGTCAACGACGCGGCGAGCGGCACCGGCAAGGTCGACGAGGTCTACAAGCGCACCGTCAACATCGTGCAGCGAGATCGCGACGGATCGGTCCTGCGCCGGTGGTCATTGCTGAAGGCATGGCCGACGATCTATGGCCCCGGCGACTGGGACAACACGGCGGACGCGAACGGCGTCGAGACGCTGGTCCTTTGCTACCAGTACCCGGAGCCGAACGACAAGCCGTCTGTCGGCTGATAGAGTCCGTGGGGTAGCGGCCAGCCCGGCCGCGTGAGGAGGCCCCAATGGTTATCACGATGCCGTCCGGACTCTCGGGTGAAGCCCGAGGGCTCAAGGTCAAGGAGCTCCAGAAGCTCGCCGATCCCGCGCTCGCGCGTGGGCTTCGCCACATCGACATCATGCTCGGCGTGATCACCTCGGTGATCGACCCGGGCCCGTACAAGTTCGAACCGGGCGAAGCGCCGAAGTGGGACAGCGTGCTGCTCGGCGACCGGTTCGCCGCGCTGATCGACGTGCGGTGCGCGACGTGGGGGCCGACGTACGAGTTCACCGGCCGCTGCGAGGAATGCTCCGAGGGCTACGGGTGGGAGCTCGATCTGCGAGACCTCCCTCGCAAGCCATAC
>DATCEM010000008.1:0-2955 GCA_036510175.1 Solirubrobacteraceae bacterium
CGCCCGGCGCCTGGTCGGTCGCGGCGGCCGGACCCTCGCCGAGACCTGGCAGGAGGGGGGGATGCAGGCCTACCTCGGCACCGTGATCTCCGGCTTCCCCAACCTCTTCTTCCTCATCGGCCCGAACACCGGCCTCGGCAACAATTCGATGATCAACATCATCGAGGGCCAGCTCGTCTTCATCCTCGACGCCCTACGGGCGCTCAGCGCCCCCGGCGTCGCCGAGCTCGACGTCCGCCCCGCCGTGCAGGAGCGCTACAACGTCCGTCTCCAGCACCGCATGCGCGACACCGTATGGATGAACGGCGGGTGTAGCAGCTGGTATCTCAGCGAGGACGGGACGAACCGGACTCTGTGGCCGTCGTTCTCGGATGCGTTTAAGCGGAGGTTGGCGGGGTTTGGGGTGGAGGACTTTGAGGTGGTGGGGGAGAGGGGGGAGGCGGCGGGGGTTTAATCGTGGCCCTAGCCGGCTTCCTGGACCGGGGCCGTGGGCACCGGCCCGAGCGTGTCGGCGAAGAAGGCGAGCGTGCGAGCCCAGGCATCGCGGGCGGATTCGGGCTGATAGCTCGGTCGGCGATCATTGAAGAAGGCGTGTCCGGTGTCGGGATAGACGCGGAGCTCATGGTCGACTCCCGCGGCCTTGAGCGCAGCCTGGAAGTCCGGGAGGCCGGCGACGACGCGCGGGTCGTTCTGACCATAGAAGCCGCGCACCGGGCAGCGGATCGAGGAGACCTGGTCCGCGCTCGGCGACGCGCCGTAGTAGATCACCGCCGCGCCGAGGTCGGGATCGGTGCACGCGAGCTGTGCCGACAAGCCGCCGCCCATGCAATAGCCGACCGACCCGATCAGGCGGCCCGAGCACGCCGGATGGGAGCGCAGGTAGTCGGCGGCGGCATGTGTGATGACCAGGCTGCGGCCTGGATCGCGGCCGCCGCCGAAGAGCTGGCCCAGAGTCTCGCCAACGCTCCGGGCTTCGTCGCCGGGGAGCTTCGCCAGGGCCTCGGCGCGGCGGGCCTGGTCACCCAGAACGGCCATCCACGTGGCCTGGGGAATCGAGTTCAGGAACTCCTGCGCCGCCGCCACGCGCTCGGGAGCCAGCGCAGGGGGTCGCCCCCCGCCGGCCGAGAACAGATCAGGCGCGAGCACGAAATAGCTCGCGCTGGCGAAACGCTCCACGAGATCGGCGATGTGGCGGTCGACCCCCCAGATCTCCTGGAGAACGATGATGCCGGGCAATGGGGCGGCCGCGGCCTCGGGTCGCGCGATGTAGGCGGCGACATCGCCGGCGAGAGTGTCGTAGGTGATCCAGCCGGTTGCGAGCTCCATGTGCCTCTCCTGATCGCAGATCTGTGCTCTCTCCCCGAGAGACTAGGTCAGGGTGAGGTGGAGGCCCGGTGCTACGGCTCCACCAACCCCCGCCTAATCGCATACCGCACAAGCTCAACCCGATCCCGCATCCCCAGTTTCCGCAGCACATTCGCCCGGTGCGACTCCACCGTCTTCGTTGACAGATGCAGCATCTCCGCAATCTGGGCATTGGTATGCGCCTCGGCTATGAGCTTGACCACCTCTTCCTCGCGCGGGGTCAAGGGCACCGCCGGTCCGCTCGTGTCATCGGCCATCCACTCGCGGATGAGCGAGCGCTCAGCGGCGTTGGTCAGGAACGCTTCGCCGCGCCCAACGGCGCGGACGGCGCCGACGAGATCCTGGTCGGCTTCGCGCTTGAGCACATAGCCCGACGCTCCCGCCTTGAGCGCCTCAAAGAGATACCGCTCGTCGTCATGCATCGAGAGCATGAGGACCCGGGCCTCCGGGAGGTGCGCGCGGATGCCGCGCGCGGCCTGAAGTCCGGTCATGCGGGGCATGCCGACGTCGAGGATGCACAGGTCGGGGTGGGTGGCCAGCGCCTGCTCGATCGCTTCGATGCCGTCGGCGGCCTCGGCGACGACGTCGAAGTCGGCCTGGTTCTCGAGGAGGAGCTTGACTCCGGCGCGGACGATGCCGTGGTCGTCGGCTACAAGGATGCGCGTGCTCATGAGCCGATCGTGAGCTCCACGCGGGTTCCCTGGGTCTGGCCCGACCAGATCGAGAGCTGGCCGCCGGCGAGGAGCGCCCGTTCGCGCATCCCGGAGAGGCCGAGCCCGCCGTTGCGCGAGGCGATGAAGCCGCGGCCGTCGTCGCTGATCCGCAGGATCGTCCGGCCGATGAACGAGAGCTCGACGTCGACCTGCTGCGCCTCGGCGTGCTGGGCGATGTTCGACAGGCTCTCCTGGGTGACGCGGTAGATCACGAGCTGCTGCTCGGGGGTGAGCTTGGGCACGTTCCCACGCGCGTGGAAGGCGGCTCGAATACCTGTCTGATCGCCCCAGTCGCGGATCTGGCTCTGGAGGGCGGGCAGGAGCCCGTGGTCGTCGAGCACCGAGGGCCGGAGCTGGCGAGCGAGCGTAAGGAGCTCCTCCATCGCCTGCGCCGAGAGGCGCTTGGTCTCGGTGAGCTCGGTGCGCAGCTCGGGCGGAGCGTGCTCGATCGAGGCCTGGAGGCGCAGCGAGACCGCGGTCAGGGCCTGGTTGACCTCGTCGTGGAGATCCTGGGCGATGCGCCGGCGCTCGCGCTCCTGGGCGCGGATCGCCGCGCTTCCGGCCTCTCTGCGCTCCGTCTCCAGGCGGGCGATCATGCGGCGGAAGGCGGCGCTCAGACGCTCAACCTCGGCGCTCTCGACCACCGCCTCGATCGCCTCCTCGTGCGGCGCCGCGAGGTCGACGGTCTCCATGGTGGTGATCATCCGTTCCAGCGGCGCGAAGCGGCGGCGCAGGAGCAGCCAGTTCCCGAGCAGCGTGGCGACGATCGCCAGTCCGAAGACGATCGCTTCGCGGCCGCGCTCGAGCTCGGCGACGTGCAGGTCGACGGCGAGGGTGGCGACGAGCACCGTCCCGGCGACGAGCAGGAGATTTACGG
>DATCEM010000009.1:0-6578 GCA_036510175.1 Solirubrobacteraceae bacterium
CACCTCCGGCCCTGTCCTTCCCGCTTCCCGGTGACCTGGCGGTATCCGAGACCAATACGGTAGCCCCTTTCCCATACTGACGGCTTCTCGCTGGCGCGCGCCCGTCAGCGTAAGGCGCTGTCGGTCGGCGGCCAGTCGAGCTGCTCGGCCAGCCCGCCCGGGCCCATACCGATCAGTCCGCTGCGCTCGACTGGGCGGTACCCGCCCTGCTGTAGCGCCAGCCAGCTCACCGTGCGCTCCTGCGGATCTACGATCAGCACCTCGTCGACCCCGCGGGCTGCGTAGTAGGAGAGCTTCTCCCATGACTCGTCGTTCGGCGAGACGATCTCGACGACGAGGGCGGCGGTGTGGTGCCAGACGCCGGAGGCACGGTCTCGGTGCAACGCGCCGTCGGGGACGCGGAAGTCGTCTTCGCTCTCGCCGAGGTTGATCTGCCCAGTCGACGTCAATCCCGCGCGCGACGCGAGGGGTCCGAGCAGCCTCCGATCGCGTACCGCCGGCGGGGCGTGCGCGAACGCGAGTGATATGCCATCAGCTGACGCTCCCCAGCGGGCACGGGCGATTCGGCGGGCGGCTGGTTCGCCTCCAAGAGCGGAAGTCCACCCCGCGCTCGCCTCGATCTCGCACTACAGTGAGCGCGTGAGGCCTCGAATGACCCCTCATCGTCGCCGCGTCGTCGAGGCCGCCGTCCAGCTGACGCGCGTCTCGCTCGAGCTGGACCTCGAGCGCGTGAGACCAACAGACCGACTGGGGACCTTGCGCGCTGAAGCCGGGAGCGAGCAAGTTAGCGAGACTCAGCTTCGCGAGGCGCAGCGGGTCGGTTATGCCGTGCTCCGGGCTGCCCGCTTGCTGCCCTGGCATCCAACCTGTCTGCGGCAGGCCATCACTGTGAAGCGGATGCTCCGCCGCCGGGGCATCACCAGCCGGCTGCAGCTCGGCGTCAGTAGGCCGGCCTTGCCCGAGGCGCACGCGTGGGTGACCGTTCAGGGTCAGCCCGTCATCGGGCACGGGGAGCTGGAGCGCTTCACCGTGCTCGCGCAGTTCGAGTGACCGCTAAGGACCTCGCGGCGAAACAGCCGCCGGACACAGCCCGCCGCCGCACGCTCACGCGCGCGGCGGCGGCTGCAGCTAACTAATCCTCGTCGTTGTTAGGCGCGGGGACGTCGTTGGAGAGGTCGAGGTCGGCGAGCTCCTCGGCGAAGCCGAGGTGCGAGCCGCCGCCGGCGCCGATGTCCTCGAGGTCTGAGAGATCGGCCTCGAGGCCGCCGACGAAGCCCGAGAGGGACTCGCCGTCGGTGAGCCCGAGCTCGGCCGCCAGCTCGTCGTGGTCGAGCAGGCCGACGTCGTCCATCCCGCGGGGGAGTGGCTCGGCGGGCTCGATCTCGATCCGGCGGTAACGCTTGAGCCCCGTCGCGGCGGGGATCAGCTTGCCGATGATCACGTTCTCCTTGAGCCCGTTGAGGCGGTCGATCTTGCCCTCCAGCGCGGCGTCGGTGAGCACCTTCGTCGTCTCCTGGAAGGACGCCGCCGAGAGGAACGAGTCGGTGTTGAGCGACGCCTTGGTGATCCCGAGGATGATCTCCTCGGACTGTGCGGCCTCACCGCCCGCGTCGATCACCACCTGGTTGATCCGGGCGTAGTCGAAGCGATCGACGAACTGGCCGGGCAGCAGGTCGGTGTCGCCCTTCTGGTCGACCCTGACCTTCTTCATCATCTGGCGCACGATGAGCTCGATGTGCTTGTCGTTGATGTCCACGCCCTGGGACTTGTAGACCGCCTGGACCTCGGAGACGAGGTAGAGCTCGGTCTCGGTGCGACCGCGGATGGCCAGCAGCTCGTGCGGGTACAGCGACCCTTCGTTGAGCTGCTTGCCGGAGTCGATCTTCTGCCCCTCCTCGACGAACAGGCGCGTGCGCCGGGGGAACGTGTGACGGTGCTCCTCGCCGGAGCCGTCGGTGATGACCACGGTCCGCGACTTGTCGGTGTCCTCGAGCGTGACCTTGCCCGCGACCTCGGCGATCTTCGCCAGGCCCTTGGGCTTGCGCGCCTCGAAGAGCTCGACGACGCGCGGCAGGCCGTGCGTGATGTCCGCCCCGGCGATGCCGCCGTGGTGGAAGGTTCGCATGGTCAGCTGCGTGCCGGGCTCGCCGATCGACTGGGCGGCGATGATCCCGACCGCGTCGCCGATCTGGGCGAGCTTGCCCGTGGCCAGCGAACGGCCGTAACACGCCTGGCAGACGCCGGTCGGCGCCTCGCACTTGAGCACCGAGCGCACGGGGACGCCGACATGCTCGTTCTTCTCCCGCTCGAGCGCGTAGGACTCGACCATGTCGGCGAACTCGGCGCGATCGATCTCCTGACTCTTGTCGAGGAGCTTGCGCCCGCGCTTGGTCTCGAACTCCTGGGCGGCCACGCGGCCGATCAGGTTCACGTTCGGCTCGCCGCCGGCCTGGAACAGCGGCAGGTGGACGTACTCCTTGGTGCCGCAGTCGTCCTGGCGGATGATCACGTCCTGGGAGACGTCGACGAGCCGGCGGGTCAGGTAGCCCGAGTCCGCCGTGCGCAGTGCCGTGTCGGCGAGGCCCTTGCGCGCGCCGTGGGTCGAGATGAAGTACTCGAGCACGGTCAGGCCTTCCATGAAGTTGGCCTTGATCGGACGCTCGATGATCTCGCCCTTCGGGTTGGCCATGAGGCCGCGCATCCCCGCGAGCTGGCGGATCTGCTGGGCCGAACCGCGGGCCCCCGAGTTCGCCATCATGAAGATGGGGTTGAGCTCGTCGAGGTTCTCGGTCATCGCCTGGGCGACCTCGGTGGTGGCGCGGTCCCACAGGTCGACGACCGCCTCGTGGCGCTCCTCCTGGTTCATCAGGCCGAGCTCGTACTGGCTGTCGACTCCGGCGAGCTCCTCGTCGAAGCGCTCGAGGATCTGCGGCTTCGACGGCGGCACCTGGACGTCGTTCTTCGAGATGGTGATTCCCGCCAGGGTGGCGTAGTGGAAGCCCACGTCCTTGAACGCGTCGAGGACCTGCGAGATCGTCGGGGCGCCGTAGGCCTGGACGAGATCGTCGACCAGCTTGGTCGTGTCCTTCTTCTTCATCGAGCGGTTGATGAACTCGTAGGCACCCGCGGTGAACTCGTCGCCGAGGGCCTCCTGGAGCGCGCGCTCGATCTTGTCGTTATAGATGATCCTGCCGACCGTGGTGAGCAGGTGACCGCCCTCGCGCCCGATCTGCCGGAACTCCACCAGGTCGTGGAGCTTGACCACACCGTGCTCGTAGGACCACTCCGCTTCCTGGGCGGTGCGGTACACGTGCGGGCGCGGCTGATGGGTCGCCGGGTCGATCTTCGCCAGCTCCTCCTCCTCCGGACCGTAGGTCAGGTAGTAGGCGCCGAGAACCATGTCCTGCGTCGGGGTGGCCAGGGGCGCCCCGTGTGCCGGCGAGAGGATGTTGTTCGCCGAGAGCATGAGGATCCGCGCCTCGGCCTGTGCCTCGGCCGAGAGCGGCAGGTGCACGGCCATCTGGTCGCCGTCGAAGTCGGCGTTGAACGCGTGGCACACCAGCGGGTGCACCTGGATCGCCTTCCCCTCGACGAGCACCGGCTCGAAGGCCTGGATGCCGAGGCGGTGAAGCGTGGGCGCGCGGTTCAGGAGCACCGGGTGCTCGTGGATGACCTCCTCGAGCACGTCCCACACCTCGGGGATCATCGAGTCGACCATCTTCTTGGCCGCCTTAATGTTCTGGGCCGACTTGCGCTCGACGAGCCGCGCCATGATGAACGGCTTGAAGAGCTCGAGGGCCATGAGCTTGGGCAGCCCGCACTGGTGCAGCCGCAGCGAGGGCCCGGACACAATCACGCTGCGTCCCGAATAGTCGACCCGCTTACCCAGCAGGTTCTGACGGAAGCGCCCCTGCTTGCCCTTGAGCATGTCCGAGAGCGACTTCAGCGGCCGGTTACCGGGGCCGGTGACCGGGCGCCCGCGGCGGCCGTTGTCGAACAGAGCGTCGACGGCCTCCTGGAGCATGCGCTTCTCGTTATTGACGATGATCTCGGGAGCGCCGAGGTCGAGCAGCCGCTTGAGGCGGTTATTGCGGTTGATCACCCGGCGGTAGAGGTCGTTGAGGTCAGAGGTGGCGAAACGTCCGCCGTCGAGCTGGACCATCGGGCGCAGCTCGGGCGGGATCACCGGCACGGCCTCGAGGATCATCATCTCCGGGCGGTTGCCCGAGTTGATGAACGCGGAGACGACCTTCAGCCGCTTGACCGCGCGCGCCTGCTTCTGGCCCTTGGCCGTCTTGACCTGCTCCTGGAGGTCCTCGGACTCGGCCTCGAGATCGACCTGCTGGAGCAGGTCGCGCACCGCTTCGGCGCCCATGCCGCCGCGGAAGTACTCGCCGAAGCCGAACGGGGACCCGAAGCGGTCCTTGAGCTCGCGGAACGTCGTCTCGTCGTTGACCACGTCCTTGGGCTTCATGCCCTGGAACAGGTCCCACACCTGGCGCATGCGCTCGGCGGCGTCCTCGATGTAGACCTCGGTGTCGTCGATGTCGGCCTGGAAGCTCTTGCGGAGCTCCTTGAGCATCTTCTCGCGCTCCTCGTCGGAGAGCTTGGCGACGTTGACGGCGTCGGCCTCCAGGGCGTCGCGCCACATGTGATCCTCGTCGGAGAACTGACGGCTCATCTTGCCGTTCTCGAGGTACTCCTCGCGGCGGGTGAGGGACTCCTTGAGCTCGAGGATCCGCTCCTCCTTCTCGGCGGCGTAGGCGTCGAGGACCTTGTTGACCTCGCCGGCCAGGCGGTCGACGTCGCGCGCACGCGCCTCGTCGTCCACCCAGGTGACCATCGAGGCGGCGAAGTAGAGAACCTTCTCGAGCTCCTTGGGCGCCATGTCGAGCAGGTAGCCGATCCGGCTCGGCACGCCCTTGAAGAACCAGATGTGCGAGACGGGCGCGGCCAGGTCGATGTGGCCCATGCGCTCACGGCGGACCTTCGAGCGCGTGACCTCGACGCCGCAGCGCTCGCACACGATGCCCTTATAACGGACGCGCTTGTACTTACCGCAGTAGCACTCCCAGTCCTTGGTGGGACCGAAGATGCGCTCGCAGAACAGCCCATCCTTCTCGGGCTTGAGCGTGCGGTAGTTGATGGTCTCCGGCTTGGTGACCTCGCCCGAGCTCCAGGAGCGGATCTGCTTGGAGGAGGCGAGGCCGATCTCGATGGCGTCGAAGTTATTGATGTCGATCATGCGAATCCTTGCTTGGCGAAGGTGGGGCGCTTCGCGCCCTTAAGAGATTTGGCAGAGCCAAATCTCCCGGGCCGAGGCGCGCGGCGGGCGGGGCGCGGGTCGCGGTGCGGGGCCGTGACCCACCTGGTGCTTATGTCTCGGACTCCTCGAGCGCGATGTCCTCGCTCGGCTCGTCCTCGTTCTCCTCGTCCTCGTCGTCCTCGTCGTCGAGGACCGGCGCGGCGCTTGCGTCGGCACTCGGATCGTCGCCGTCGGTCACGCCGACCGCGGTGGCGTCGAGGTCGGGCTCGGGGGTGCTCTCCTCCTCCTCGGAGGCCTTGGCGCTCTCGCTCTCGCCCGCGTCGACCGTCTCGTCGGCGGCGACCGGGTCACTCGAGCGCACGCCGCTGAGGTCGATGCCGAGTTCCTCGGCGGCGCGCAGCAGGTCGTCGTCCTCCTCGCGCATCTCCGCGCGCTCGCCTTCCTCGGAGACCACGTTGACGTCGAGCGCCAGCGACTGCATCTCCTTGAGCAGGACCTTGAACGACTCGGGGATCGAGGGCTCGGCGATGTTCTCGCCCTTGACGATCGCCTCGTAGGCCTTGACGCGCCCGACGGTGTCGTCGGACTTGATCGTGAGCATCTCCTGGAGGGTGTAGGCGGCTCCGTAGGCCTCGAGCGCCCACACCTCCATCTCGCCGAAGCGCTGACCGCCGAACTGCGCCTTACCGCCCAGCGGCTGCTGGGTGACGAGCGAGTACGGGCCGGTCGAGCGGGCGTGGATCTTGTCGTCGACGAGATGCAGGAGCTTGAGGATGTACATGTAGCCGACCGTCACCTGCTCGACGAATGGCTCGCCGGTGCGCCCGTTGAAGAGCGTGGCCTTACCCGAGGCCTGCTCGCCGACGCGGCGGTTCTTGTCGACATCCATGCGGATCTTGCCCTCGTGCTCGTCCTGCCAGCGCACGAGCGCCTCGTCGACGTCCGCCACCGTGGCGCCGTCGAACACGGGCGTGGCCACGTAGACCTTGCCGGCCCGGCCGTCGGGACGCCGGCCACCGTTCGTGGCCTGCTTGCGAGCCTCCGAGCCATCCTCGTACCAGCCGTTCGCGGCGACCCAGCCGAGGTGGGTCTCGAGGATCTGACCCAGGTTCATCCGGCTCGGCACGCCGAGCGGGTTGAGGATCACGTCGACCGGGGTGCCGTCTTCGAGGAACGGCATGTCCTGCTCGTCGACGATCTTGGAGATCACGCCCTTGTTGCCGTGGCGTCCCGCGAGCTTGTCGCCCTCGGAGATCTTCCGCTTCTTGGCGACGAAGACCCTGACGAGGTCGTTCACTCCCGGCGGCAGGTC
>DATCEM010000010.1:0-3244 GCA_036510175.1 Solirubrobacteraceae bacterium
TGACCCCCATCCCGCGCGCGGCGGCGTCTCTGACCGCAGCGTCGTAGGGCGCCCAGTTGGCGGCGGGGTAGCCGGCGGGGTTCGTGGTGCTGAATCCAGGGCGTCGCCGCGAGTTCGGACTGGGCGCGATCGACCCCCAACCCATGAAGATCCGCACGTCGGTGACGCCCAGGGCGCGGAACACGTTGAGCGTGTCGACGGGATCGCTGAGGACGTGTGAGTCGTCCTGCATGATCGTCAGCTGCGTGGAATCGGCGCGGGCCCTGGTCGCGAGCGCGGCGGCGAGCGCGGCGCTCGCGACCAGGGCGAGGAAGGCGCACAGTGTGAGGCGGTAGGTTCGTGGCATCGGGATAGAGAACTCCGTCGCGGGTCGGAAGTTTCGCCTGCTGGTCAGACGCCAGGAGCGTAGCTGACCTCTCTACACTGCGGTCCATGGCCTCTGAGCGGCAGATCAAGGTGGGCCCGGTGGCGATCGGCGCAGGCGCTCCCGTCGCCGTTCAGACGATGACCAAGACCGAGACCGCGGACCTCTCCGCGACGATGGCACAGATCCTTCGTGTCGCCGAGGCGGGCGCCGATATCGTTCGCGTCGCCGTCCCGCGCGATCGGGACGTAGAGGCGCTGAAGACGATCGTGCGCGACTCGCCGATCCCCATCATCGCCGACATCCATTTCAACCACACGCTGGCGCTCAAGGCGCTCGAGGCGGGCGCGCACTGTGTGCGCCTGAACCCCGGGAACATCGGCGGCCCCGACAAGGTCGCCGAGGTGACCGCGCTGGCGACGCGGCTCGGCACTCCGCTGCGGGTCGGGGTCAACTCGGGCTCGCTCCCCGCCCATCTGCGCCAGCTCGAGTACGACAATCCCGTCGAGGCGCTCGTCACCGCGGCGGTGGAGACGGTCGAGCTCATGGAGCGCCTCGAGTTCGAGAACTTCAAGGTGTCGATGAAGTCGACCTCGGTGCCCAACACCATCGCCGCCAACCGGCTGCTCTCGGAGCGGATCCCCTATCCGCTGCATCTCGGCGTCACCGAGGCGGGAACGAAGTGGTCGGGATCGCTGAAGTCCGCGGTCGGCCTGGGCACGCTGCTCGCCGATGGGATCGGCGACACGATCCGGATCTCGCTCTCCACCTTCCACGCCGAGGAGGAGGTCAAGGTCGCCTGGGAGATCCTCAAGGCCCTGAAGCTCCGCGAGCGCGGCCCCGTCCTCATCGCCTGCCCGACCTGTGGGCGTCTCCAGTTCGACATGGACATGGTCGTGGCCGAGGTCGAGCGGCGCCTCGAGGCCTACGAGGACGCGATCGAGGTCTCCGTGCTCGGCTGTGCCGTCAACGGCATCGGAGAGGCGCGCCACGCCGACTTCGGGATCACCGGGGCCAAGGACATGGGGATGATCTACTCCAAGGGCGAGCCGCTGAAGAAGGTCCCCACCGAGCATCTGGTGGACGAGCTGTTCAAGGAGATCGACCGCTACTACGCTGCGGGCAAGACGGTCCAGCTCGATGAGAACGCAGCCGCGGAGGCCCGCGCATGGCTCGCGGAGAACGAGGATGAGACCGCGATGACGCCCGAGCGGATGGCCGCGATGGAGGCGGCCGCAGCCGAAGACGGCGATGTCGACGCCGCCCTGGTCGAGGCGACCGGACCGCAGCGCGAGCGCCTGGACGAGGCCGCCTCACCGGTCGCCGGGCGTCGGTTCACCCGCGCCTGAGCAGATCGCGAGCCGCCGTGGAATCGACGCCGGTCGATTCCACCTGCGCTACAGTTCGCCACCGCTTGGGAGTTCGGCGTCAGCCGAGCTCCCAGGGTAATCGGCGCCAGCCGATTACCCCGCTGGCGCCGAACGGAACGAGGGGTTTCATGAAGCTTCGAGTCAGTCTTGCCACCGCGATCTTCGCCGTCCTGTTCGCCTCCGCGGCGTTCTCCGCGACCGCGAGCGCCCGCCTGATCGCCGGGATCTCAGACGAGGGCGGGAGCGTGTTCGCCAACCCCTATTTCAAGTTGCTCGGAGTCAGGCAGGCCCGGTACATAACCAACTACGACGCGGCGCTGAGGAATCCGTTCGATACCGATTCGTGGATGGCTGCCGCTCGCGCCGCCCGCGAGCAGATCATCGTCGCCTTCAACCCCGGGGACGGCACGCACTGCCCCTCGAGCCCGTGCACCCTGCCCTCGGCCAGCCAGTACACGAAGGCCTTCCGCGCATTCCACAAGCGCTATCCCTACGTGAAGATCTTCCAGCCGTGGAATGAGGTCAACTCGACGACCCAGCCGACGTCGAGCAAGCCGCAGGCGGTGGTCACCTACTACAGGATCGTCAAGAAGTACTGCAAGGGATGCACCGTCCTCGGGGCCGACATCGAGGATCTCACCACTCCTCACAGGGACGACTATGTCGTCTACATCAAGACCCTACTCGCCGACTTCAAGAAGGCCCACGTGGCCGTCCCCAAGGTGTGGGGGATCCACAACTACGAGGACGTCAACTACTTCCATTCGACGAACACCGTCCAGATGATGAAGCTCCTGCCCGGCCAGATCTGGCTCACCGAGACCGGCGGGATCGCCTTCTTCGAGACCGGCGCGCTCAAGGTCCTCCTGCCCTACAACCTCGAGCGCCAGGACAAGGCCACCGACTGGATGATGAAGCTCGCGCTCCGCTACCCCAAGCGGATCGCCCGCCTCTACATCTATAACTTCCTCAACGGCGGGGCGCCGGGGCCGAACAACCGCTTCGATTCTTCCCTGCTCGCTCCCGACGGGACGCCGCGGCTCGCCTGGTACGCGCTGTACGAGCATTACAAGCGGTACTTCAGCTGATATTTTGCGCCCGGCATGGGGCGTCGGGAGGCACTCGCGGGCTTCGCCGGTCTTTTCGCCGGCCTCCTTGCCGCGCTCGGGCTCGCGGCGTCGGCGCACGCGGACGTTTACGTTGCTTGCTCCGACGGCACATGCACCGAGACCTTCAGTGGAGGCGGCGCTGGGCAGACGTGGCCGGTGCCGGCAGGGGTGACGTCGGCGACGTTCACGGTGGACGGCGCGGCCGGGGGCGCGGGTGATACCTCGGTGGCCGGAGGCGATGGCGGGCAGGTATCGGCCACGATCGGATCGCTGACCCCCGGGGAGATGTGGACGGTCAACGTCGGCGGGGCCGGCGACGGTGGCGGCCCTTCGGGCGATGGCGCCGGTGGATCGGGCGGCGGCGGGGACGACAAGCCCGGCGGCGATGGCGAGGGCGGCGG
>DATCEM010000011.1:0-5401 GCA_036510175.1 Solirubrobacteraceae bacterium
GGAATCCAGCCAGTCGGCGAAGGAAGCGCCGAGCGGCCGGGTCACGATGTAGGCGAACCAGAACGCGATCACCGAGTTAAGGCCGAAGCGCCGCCAGGCGATCGCGGGCACGGCGATCAGGGCGATGAACATCAGCCCGGAGGGGAGGAAGCCCAGGTGCCACTCGGTCGCGGTCAGGTCACCGCCGGCGGTGCCGAGGGCGAAGGTGGCAAGTACGGTGGCCCAATAGAACTTCTCCCGGCGGGGGGTGTTGATGCTGTGGATGGAGAGGGTGCCCTCGCTTCGGTACCAGGCAGTGAAGATGGCGGCGAGGACGATCGCGTAGAACGCGGTGGAGGCGACATAGGGAATACCCAGCCCGACGTGCAGGGCGTCGGCGGCCGAGGTACCGAAGACGGCGACCATGACGACCACCAGCCAGTACCTCCATGCCACGTAGTGATCTTCCCTGAACTGGAGCTTGAGCGCTAGATAGAGGCCGGCGAGCATGATCGGTACGGCGATCGCCGGGCCGATTGCCTGGTTCATGTAGTCAGAGGTGGCCTCGCCCATGGCCGTGCTCAGGATCTTCGCGACCCAGAACATGAGAATGATCTCAGGAACCTTGGTGGCGGCCTGTCGAACCCCACTTGTGTGGTTTGACACCACCCGTCTTGTGCTATCTGTTACCACGCTCGGCGTGGCGAGTTTCCCTTTGCTCACTATTAACCCCTGCTTGCGTGGCTGGCGAAATTGGGCCTCTCCATCCGACCAGAGACAAATACCGGGCAATCATGTGGCTTGCTTAAATGAGATCAGCCCTTCTTCACCGCCTCGAGCACCCCCTCGAGGCCCTCGCGCGCGTCGGAGAAGAGCATCATCGTCTTCTCCTCGTCGTAGAACAGCGGGTTGTCGATGCCCGCGAACCCGGGCGCGAGCGAGCGCTTGATGAAGACGACGCGGCGCGCGGCGCCGACGTCGAGCACCGGCATCCCCGAGATCGGCGTGTCGCCGGCCTCCTTGGCCTGGGGGTTGACCACGTCGTTGGCCCCGACCACGAGCACCACATCGGTATCGGCGAAGTCGTCGTTGATGTCCTCGAGATCGATGAGCTTGTCGTAGGGGACCTCGGCTTCGGCCATGAGGACGTTCATGTGCCCGGGCATCCGCCCGGCGACCGGGTGGATGGCGAAGCGGACCTGCTTGCCCTGTGCCTCCAGGGCTTCCATGAGACCGGAGAGCGCCTTCTGGGCCTGGGCCACGGCGAGCCCGTAACCGGGAACGAAGATGATCGACTCGGCGTCGGCGGTGAGGATGCTCGCCACGTCCTCGGCGCTCGCGGTGTGCACCGGCTTCTCCTCGCCGCCCTGCTCCTGCGCGGCGGCCTTGCCGCCCCCGGCGAGCGCCCCGAAGAGGATCTTCGGCAGTGACCGGCCGAGCGAGGAGCTCATGAGCTGGGTGAGGATCGTCCCCGAGGCGCCGACGAGCGAGCCCGCGATGATGAGCACGTAGTTCGACAGGGCGAAGCCCGAGGCGGCCGCGGCGAGCCCGGTGAACGCGTTGAGCAGAGAGATGACGATGGGCATGTCGGCGCCGCCGATCGGCATCACGAAGAGGATCCCCAGCACCGCGGTGAGGCCGAGGACGATGGCCACCGCCGGCGTGCCTGCGTCGCCCACGAGGACGAGGATGCCGAGCGCCACCGCACCCCCGAAGACGAGGACGTTGACGAGGGCCTGTCCCGGGAAGCTGCGCAGCCGCGCGGGCCAGATCCCCTGGAGCTTGGCGAAGGCCACGACGGAGCCGGCGAAGGAGACGCCGCCCACGAGCACCGAGAAGAGGACGGCCGAGGTGAAGACGAAGAGCTGGGGCCCGTGCGTGAGGTCGTGCACGCGATGGAACTCGCTCACCGCGACGAGCGCCGCCGCGCCGCCCCCGACGCCGTTGAACGCCGCGACCATCTGCGGCATCGCGGTCATGGCCACCCGCTCGGCGCTGATGTAGCCGACGGCGGAGCCGGCGAAGATCCCCACGACGATCCACAGGTAGTCGGTGATGCCCGGGGTGAACAGCGTCGCCACCACCGCGATGAGCATCCCGATCGCGGAGGTGATGTTGCCGATGCGCGCGGTCTCAGGGTTGCGCAGCCGGCGGATCCCGACGATGAAGAGCAACGCCGCCACGATGTAGGCGGCGGTGATCGCGTAGCTCACTCCTTCAGCGCTCCTTCTTGCCCCGCTCCGAGCGCCGGAACATCCCCAGCTGGCGGTTCGTGACCACGAAGCCACCGACGATGTTCGCCGTCCCGAAGGCAACGGCGATCGTGCCGAGGATCTTGATCAGGGTGTCGGCGCCGCTCACGCCGACCGCGATCATCGCGCCGACGAGGACGACTCCGTGAATGGCGTTCGTCGCCGACATGAGCGGCGTGTGGAGCAGGCTCGGGACGCGGGAGATGAGCTCGAAGCCGATCGCCACCGCGAGGCCGAGGACGGCCAGATTTCCGAGTAGGGCCTGTCCGCTCACTGGCTACGCCTCTCTCCGCCGTGGGTGAGCACGGCGGCGTCGGTGATCTCGTCCTCGAAGTCGAGCTCGAGCTCGCCTTCGTCGTCGATGAGGTGCGAGAGGACGCTCATCATGTTGCGCGAGAGCAGATGCGAGGCATGGAGGGGCATCGTGCTCGGGAGATTCAGCGGACCGTGAATGCGGACGTGGTCGTGGACGACGACCTCGCCCGGCTCGGAGAGCTCGCAGTTCCCGCCCGCCTCGACGGCGAGGTCGAAGAGCACCGCCCCGGGCTTCATCCGCTCGACCATGTCCGCGGTGACGAGGGTCGGCGCCCGCTTGCCGGGGACGAGGGCGGTGGTGAGGACGATATCCATCGCGCCGAGGCGCTCGGTCATGAGCTCCTGGTCGCGCTTCTGCTTCTCCTCGTCCTGCTCAGCGGCGTAGCCGCCCTGCCCCTTCGCGTCCGGCTCGTCGTCCTCGGCGGCCTCGCGCCGGCGCTCGGCGTCCTTGATCGCGCGGCGGCGGCCGAAGTCCTCGGGCAGTCCGAGCAGCGCCTTGAGGAAGAGCTCGGCGCGACCGGGCTGGGGGAGCTCCGGCCCGTCATCGGCGCCGCTCTCCCCGTCCTCGGCCTGCTCGTCCTCTGACTCGATGAACGTGGCGCCGAGCGAGCGCACCTGATCGGCGACCTCGGGGCGGATGTCGAACGCCTCGACCTCGGCGCCGAGACGGCGCGCGGTGGCGATGGCCTGCAGGCCGGCGACGCCGACGCCGAGGACCATGACCTTGGCCGCCTTGGTCGTGCCCGCCGCCGTGGTCATCATCGGCAGGTAACGGCCGGCGGCCTCCGCGGCCATGAGCACGGCCTGGTATCCGGCGACCGAGCTCATCGAGGAGATGGCGTCCATGGCCTGCGCGGCGCCGGTGCGCGGTATGTGACTCATCGAGAACACCGAGACGTCGCGCCGGGCGAGCAGCTCGAGGACATCGTCGTCCTGGCCGGAGTCGAGGAAGCACACGAGCAGGCTCCCCTCGGGCATCGCCTGCGCTTCCTCCTCGCTCGGTGCAGCGACCTTGACCACGATGTCGGCGTCGGTCACGGCGTCCTCCTCGGCGATCTGGGCTCCCGCCTTGGCGTACGCCTCATCGGGATAGAAGTCTCCGCCGGCGCCGGCCTCCACGACGATCTCATGGTCATCGGAAACGAGCTTCTCGACCGAGTCGGGTACGAGCGCCACGCGGCGCTCGCCGGCCGAGCGCTCCTTCGGCACCGCGATCCTCACGGTGAAAAGTCCTACCCAGCAGGCGGAAGGGTCAATCCACGTCGAGCGTCTCGATCCCCAGCGCGCTCGCCCAGAGCCCGGCCATGCCGACGATGTCGGCCCACTCCATCGCCGCGCCACGGAGGCTCTGGATCCCCTCGAGGCCGCTGAGCTCGCAACGGCGAAACTCGCACGAGCGCAGGCTGGCGCCGCGGAAATCGGCTCCGCCGAGGTCGCAGTCGTGGAAGCGGACGGATTCGAGCTTCGCGTCGAGGAAGGACGCCTGCGCGAGCAGGCAGTCCGCGAAGGTGACCCGCGCGAGGCGCGAGAAGGCGAAGGAGGCGAGGTCGACGCGGCAGCCCTCGACCGTGAGGTCGTGCAACCCGGCCTCGGTCAGGGAGATTCCCGTGAGCCGGCTCGACTCGACCCACGCGCGGGTGATGCCGGCGCCCCGGGCCTGGGCATTGGCGAGATTACAGCCCGAGAACCGGGCGTCAGAAACGCTCAGGTGCTCGAGCCGCGAGCCCGAGAGATCGACGCCCCGGAAGTTGACCGTGTCGAGCGTCACGCCGCGCGCGTCCTGAGCTGAGAGATCGCCGTCGGCCACCTCCACCTCGGTATGCGTCGCGTCGTGAGTGAGAGCATCGAGCTCGGCCCGGGCAAGACCGGCGGGCATCTGCGGCGGCTGCGGAGCGCGGGCGGCGCGAGACATCCCGGACAAGATGTCAGAGCCCGCGGCCGCGCTCGGGGTCCCGGGCACGCGGAGAGCGCTCAGTCGCGGACACCCGGGCGAGCCGTCCGGGCCGCGTACAGTGCGAGGCCGTGATCACCGACCACCTTCGCCGGCCGGGCAGCGCCGCCGAGATCCTCGCCCCCGGGGAGCCCGCATGCCGATGAAGGTCGGGATCGTCGGGATGCCCAACGCGGGCAAGTCCTCGCTCTTCACCGCCCTCACCGGCGTGGCCGCCGAGGCGGCGAACTATCCCTTCACCACGATCGAGCCCAACGTGGCGATCGTCCCCGTCGCCGACGGGCGCCTCGATGCCGTGGCGGCGACCGTAGGGGCGTCGAAGATCGTTCCCGACACGATCGCCTTCCACGACATCGCCGGTCTCGTGGCCGGCGCGCACCGAGGCGAGGGCCTGGGCAATAAGTTCCTCGCCAACATCCGCGAGACCGACGCGATCGTGCATGTCGTCCGGACCCACGAGGACGCGGGCGTGGTCCACCCGGATGGCCGCGTCGACCCGTTGGCGGACATCGAGACGATCGAGACCGAGCTCCTGTACGCCGACCTCGAGCAGGCCGAGCGACGGCTCGAGCGCGTGGCCAAGACGGCGAAGACCGGCGAGCGCCGCCCGGTCGCCGAGGCGGCATGGCTGCGCGAGGTGATCGCCGCGCTCGGGGCGGGCGAGCCCGCGCGCACCGTGCCGGCGCCGGTCGATGCGCCCGATGCGCTCGGGCTCCTCTCGCCGCTGACCTCCAAGCCCGTGCTCTTCGTGGCCAACGTCGAGGAGGGCTCAGACGAGGTGCCGCCTGCCGTGGCCGAGCACGCGCGAGCCCAGGGCGCGCAGGCGATCGCCGTCTCGGCCCGCCTCGAGGCCGAGCTCGGCGAGCTCTCAGAGGACGAGGCGGCGACCATGCGCGAGGAGCTC
>DATCEM010000012.1:0-2033 GCA_036510175.1 Solirubrobacteraceae bacterium
GACCAGGCCGAGCCGCTGTTCCTGCCCGGCTACTTCCCGGACGTGCGGCCGATCGCCGCGACCAGGGCGCGGGTGCGGATCGTCCAGGGCCGCCTCGATGACGCGCGGGCGTGGGCGCGCGAGCGCGGGATCGCGCCGACAGATCCGCCGACCTATCTGGTCGAGCACGACCAGCTCACCCTCGCCCGGCTGCTCGTTGCCGAGGGTGACGTGCGGGGGGCGCTCGACCTACTTGACCGCGTGCTTGACGTCGGGCAGGCGGCAGGCCACGACGGCACGCTGATCGAGGCGGGCATGCTGCGAGGGCTCGCCCACCACGCGAACGACGATGCGGATTCGGCCGCGGCCGACCTCGCTGCGGCGCTGAACGCCGGGGTGCCGGCCGGCTATGGCCGGCTCTTCCTCGACGAGGGACGGCCGATGATGGAGCTGCTCGGGCAGGTCGCCCGCTCCGCTGCGCACGACAGCCGGGCGCACGCCGAGCACCTGCTCGCCGCCGCACGGAGACCGCTGGCGCCGCCCCCCGCGCCCGTTAGAGATGCCGCCGCGGAAGAGCTCAGCGAGCGTGAGCGTGAGGTGCTGCGCCTGCTGGCGACCGAGCTCAGCGGGCCGGAGATCGCAGCACACCTCTACATCTCGGTGAACACGCTGCGGACCCACACCAAGCACATCTTCTCCAAGCTCGACGTGAACACCCGCCGCGCCGCCGTACGTCGAGCCGCGGACCTCGGGCTGCTCTGAGCGCTCCGCGGCCGAATCACCACCCTCAATCACATCATCGTGTGATGTGCGCTCACCACATCGATTCCTAAGTTGTCGACATCGCCGGACACCCGCCCGGCACCCAGACCAAAGGAGTCCGACATGAGCACCACCACCACCAACCGCCGCACCGCGATCGCTGGCCTCTGCGCCGCGACCGCCGGCGCGATCTTCATCGGCGTCCAGATCAACCACCCGCCGCCCGACGTCGCGCACCTCGTCACCACCGAGATGACGCTCCGCGAGACCGCAAAGGTCCTGATGGCCGTCCTGGCGCTGGCCGGCTTCACCGGCATGTTCGCCCGCCACCGCGGCCGGCTCGGGCGCCTCGGGCGCGCCGGATACGGGCTGCTGACCGCCGGCTACCTCGCGATGTTCGCCGCCGAGTGCATCATCGGCTACTACCTCCCGACGCTGGCGCATGCGAACCCCGGCTACGTCCAGCACGTCATCAACGCCGCCATGGGTCACGGCCCGAGCGGCGGCATCGGCCCCATGCACGAGCTGTTCATCGTCATGGGCATTGGTTACTCCCTCGGCGGTCTGTTGTTCGGCATCGCGCTGTTCCGCGCCGGCGTCCTGGCCCGTTGGGCCTCCCTGCTGCTCGCCTACGGCACCACCTCCGCCCTCGCGCTGTCGGTGCTGCCGGAGTCATTCAGCCGCCCGTTCGCGGTGCCCACCGGCGTCGCCCTGATCGGCCTCGGCCTCTCGCTGTGGCGCGACCAGCGGCAGCACGCTCAGACCGTCGATGCGCCGGCCACGACGTGGGCCGCGCAGCCGGTGACCCACTGAGCCCCACGCTCGGAGCGGCCGCCCACCGGTAGCTCCGCTCATGCTCAGCCCGATCCCATGACGGCCGGGACGCTCACACTCTCAAACCTCCCCTGCACGCCCGAGCGCTCTCATGAACACCGCACCCACGACCTACTCGATCCGCGTCCACGGCCACCTCGACGACCACTGGTCAGCCTGGCTCGGCGAGCCCGACATGACCCGCGAGAGCGACGGCACCACCACCATCACCGCCGTGATCGCCGACCAAGCCCAACTCCACGGCGTACTCGCCGGCCTGCGCGACATCGGCGCCGTCATCACCGAGCTCCGCACCACCCCTGAGCCTGTCCGCACCTGCCGATCGGTGCTCGAGCGTCCGTTACACACCGAACGCCTCACCCTCCGTCCCGCCACCTCCGAGGACGCCGAGGGGACCTGGACATACCGCCGACTCAAGCCAGTCAACGAGTGGCTCACCGGCTGTCCCGCCGACCTCG
>DATCEM010000013.1:0-4795 GCA_036510175.1 Solirubrobacteraceae bacterium
CGCCGTGCACGTGATCGACACCGAGGACGGCGCCGTCCGCCTCGGCCTCGCCGCCGATATCGCCGCCGCCGCGGGCGGCCAGGTGCACCGCCTGGCGCCTCCGACGCGGGGAACGAGGGTCGCGTGACCGAGGAGAAGCGAACCGATGTCGATCAGTCCCGCCCCGCGGGACCAGACGACAGCAGTTCAGAGAACGAGGGGACCACGACGCGAACCTATGTCGATCAGTCCCGCCCCGCGGGACCAAACGACAGCAGTTCAGCCGAGCCCGCCACGCCCGACGGCCCCCTCACCCGCCACGGCGCCTCCGAAGTCGACGTGCCCCATCGCCCCGGGGACCGCGGCAGCGCCGAGCCCAAGCGGCGCAAGCCGCGCGACCGCCCGCTCGTCATGGTGATCACCGGCCACGGTAAGGGCAAGAGCACCTCGGCCTTCGGGATGCTCATGCGCTCTTGGTCGCGGGGCTACCGCTGCGGCGTGTTCCAGTTCGTCAAGTCAGGCAAATGGAAGGTGGGCGAGGCCAAGGCCGCCGCCCGGCTCGGGGGCATCGACTGGGAGAAGATGGGCGACGGCTGGTCGTGGCTCTCGCGCGACCTCGAAGAATCCGCCGATCTCGCCCGCGAGGGGTGGGAGGAGGTCAAGCGTGCGATCGCCGCCGAGCGCTACGAGTTCCTCCTCCTCGACGAGATCACCTACCCGATCAAGTGGGGCTGGATCGACATCGCCGACGTCGCCGCGACGCTCCGCGACCGGCCCGGCTTCCAGCACGTGGTGATCACGGGCCGTGACGCCGCGCCCGAGCTCATCGAGCTCGCCGATCTCGTCTCCGAGGTCACCAAGGTCAAGCACCCGATGGACGCGGGGATCAGGGCGCAGCAGGGAATCGAATGGTGATCCCCCGTGTTGTGATCGCCGGCACGAGCTCCGGCGCGGGCAAGACCACCGTCGCGTGTGGTCTTATAGCCGCATATCGCGCCCGCGGCAGGGCGGTCCAGGGCTTCAAGGTCGGGCCGGACTACATTGACCCGAGCTACCACGCGCTCGCGTCCGGCCGGCCGGGCCGCAACCTCGACGCCTTCCTCAGCGGCCCGGAGCTCATCGCCCCGCTCGCTCGGCACGGGGCGAGCGGAGCGGACATCGCGGTGATCGAAGGGGTGATGGGCCTGTTCGACGGGGCCTCGGGACGGGGCGAGCTGGCGAGCACCGCCCACGTCGCCAAGCTCCTCAAGGCCCCCGTGGTGCTCGTGGTCGACGCCTCGGCGATGGCGCGCTCGGCGGCGGCGATCGTGCACGGATACTCGACCTTCGACCCCGACCTCGCGGTGGCGGGAGTGATCTTTAATCGCGTGGGCTCAGACCACCACGAGGAGCTGCTGCGCGAAGCGCTCGAGCCGCTGGGGATTCCCCTCCTCGGAGCGCTCAGGCGCGACGAGCAGATCCGCGCCCCCGAGCGCCACCTCGGTCTCGTCCCCGCAGGCGAGCGCGAGGAGCGAACCCGCGCTGCCCTCGACGCGCTCGCCGACGCGCTCGAACGCTACGCCGACCTCGAGGCGATCGAGCGCCTCGCGCGCGCCGCGCCGCCGCTCCCAGGGGGAACCTGGAGCCCTGAGCCAGCATCGGCTCCCGTCGGCGAGGCGCGGATCGCCATCGCGCGGGGTCGGGCGTTCTCCTTCCACTACGAGGAGAACCTCGAGCTCCTGAGCGCGGCGGGAGCCGAGCTCTGCCCCTTCGACCCGCTGAGCGACGAGGATCTGCCCGAGGGGGCGGGAGCGCTCGTGCTTGCGGGTGGCTTCCCCGAGGTGTTCGGCTCAGAGCTCGAGGCCAACAGCGCGCTGCGCGCGCGGGTGGCGGCCTTCGCCGCCGCCGGTCGTCCGGTCCTCGCCGAGTGTGGCGGGCTCCTGTTCCTCCTCGAGGACCTCGACGGCCACGAGATGTGCGGCGTGCTGGCGGGGCGCGCGACCATGGGCGCCCGGCTCGCGCTCGGCTATCGCGAGGCGGTCGCGGCCACCGCGATCCCATGGCTCAACGCCGGTGACCGCGTCCGCGGCCACGAGTTTCACTATTCCACGGTGGAGGCCGGTGCTGGCGTGAGCCCGGCCTGGGAGCTGTCGGCGCGCGGCGTGACCCGCCGGGAGGGCTTCGTCGCCGGCGCGGTCCAGGCGAGCTACCTGCATGTCCACTGGACGGCCCATCCGGAGCTCGCGGTGCGCTTCGCGTCGGCCGCCCGGCCGCTGGTTCGCACGTGACGCTGACCCTGGTCATCGGCGGCACGCGGTCGGGAAAGAGCCTGCATGCCGAGCGGCTGGCGCTCGCCACCGGTCTGCCGGTCCGCTACGTGGCCACCGCCGACGCGTCGGACCCGTCGATGGCGCCGCGCATCGCCGCCCACGTCGCGCGTCGCCCCGCCGGGTGGAGCACCGCGCGGGCGGACGACGACCTGGTCGGCGCGCTCGGCTCGGACGGAATCTCGCTCATCGACGGTCTCGGCGTGTGGATCGCCGGGGTCCTCTTCCGCTCGCAAGGCACCGCCGAGCACATCGGCCGGCAGGTCGAGGGGCTGATCGAGGCGGCGGCGCGAACCGAGGTGATCGTCGTCGCCGAGGAAGCCGGCCAGGGCCTACTGCCCGCCGACGCCGAGTCACGCGCCTGGCTCGACCTGCTGGGCGAGTCGGTGCAGCGGCTCTCGGCGGCGGCGGAGCGGGTCGAATACGTGGTCGCCGGGCGCGCCATCACGCTCGCCGGCCACCCGCCCGCCGGGCGCCCGCCCGCCGCCCGCGCGCTCGCCGCGCACGGCTCGCTACGCCACCACGGCGATCGTGACCTTCGTCCCGGCGACGAGGACCATGCGGTCAACGTCCTCGCCGGCGGTCCCCCGGGGTGGCTGCGCGAGGCTCTGGCCACCGCGCTTGAGTGCGAGGCGGACCGCTACCCCGACGAGTCGCAGGCCCAGGCGGCGCTGGCGGCCCTCCACGGCCGCGAGCCGGAGGAGATCGTCCCCACCAACGGCGCCGCCGAGGCGCTGTGGCTGCTCGGGCCGGCGCTGCGCCCGCGTCTGGCAGTATGCGTGCATCCCGGGTTCACCGAGGCCGAGGCGGCGCTGCACGCCCATGGGGTGCCGGTCGTCCGCGTGCAGCGTGATCCAGCCGCTGCCTTCGCGCTCGACCCGGCGGCCGTTCCCGCCGCCGCGGACCTCCTGATCGTCGGCAACCCTGCCTCCCCGAGCGGGACGCTCGATCCGGCGGCGGCGCTGCTCGCGCTGCGGGCGCCCGGGCGCGTGCTCGTCGTCGACGAGGCCTTCATGTCGATGCTCCCGGGCGAACCTGGCTCCCTCGCCCGCGAGCGACTCGCCGACGTGATCGTCATCCGCAGCCTGACCAAGCTCCTGGCCATCCCCGGGCTGCGCGCCGGCTATGCCATCACCCACCCGGCGCTGGCGAACCGGCTACGCGCAGTGCGCCCCCCGTGGTCGGCGAACGCGCTTGCCCTCGCGGCGTTGCGGGCCGCCGCGGTCCACCCGGAGGCGCTCGCCGCGCTGGCCGAGCGCGCGGCCAGCGAGCGCGCCGACCTCGAGCGCCGGCTGCGCGGCATCGCGGGCGTCCGCTCCTGGCCCTCGGCGACCAACTTCTGCCTCGTCGAAGTCGACGACGGGCCCGGCGTGATCGCGGCCCTGCGGGCCCAGCGGATCGCCGTGCGCCCGGCTGAGTCGTTTCCGGGCCTCGGCCCCGGGCACCTGCGCATCACCGCGCGCGACCCGGAACGCAATCAGCGCGTCGCGGCAGCGCTGGCGCGGGCGGTCTCCCGAGACGGATGAGCGCAGGGCGGATCACGGTGGTGGGGATCGGCGCCGACGGCTGGCGGGGGCTGGGCGATGCCGCGCGCGCGGCGATCCTCGCCGCCGACGAGGTGATCGGCTCGCGCCGTCAGCTCGACCTGCTCCCCAGCGACGCGCCGCCGGGGCGGGCCTGGCCCTCGCCGCTCGATCCGCTCCTCGACGAGCTCGCGCAGCTCGGGAGCGGGCGCGGCCGCGTGTGCGTGCTCGCCAGCGGCGATCCGATGCTCCACGGGATCGGCGCGACGCTGGCCCGCCGGATCGGGCCCGGGAGGATCGAGGTCATCGCCGCGCCGTCCGCGTTCTCGCTGGCCTGCGCGCGCCTGGGGTGGCCGGCCACCGAGGTTGAGCTCGTGAGCGCCGTCGCGCGTGCGCCCGAGGTGATCGCGCGCGTGCTCCAACCGGGCCGCCGGATCATCGCCTACGCGACCGGCGAGGACGGCGCCGCCGCCCTCGCCCGGGTGCTCTGCCAGCGCGGATTCGGCCCCAGCTTCTTCGCCGTGCTCGAGGAGCTCGGCGGTCCGGCCGAGCGGGTAACGAAGTCGACGGCGGAGGAATGGGGAGAGCGGTTGACGCATCCGCTTCACCTGGTGGCGATCGAGTGCGTCGCGGCTTCGGGCACGCCGCTCCACCCTCTGGTTCCCGGGCTTCCCGATGCTGCCTTCGAGACCGACGGCCAGCTGACCAAGCGCCACGTGCGGGCCGCCACGCTCGCGGCGCTCGCGCCCTCGCCGGGCGCGCTCCTGTGGGACGTCGGCGCCGGGAGCGGCTCGGTGGGGATCGAGTGGCTGCGGGCGGAACCCTCGGCCCAGGCGGTTGCGATCGAGCGGCGCGAGGATCGCGCGGAGCGGATCGCGCGTAATGCCGGCAGGCTCGGCGTGCCCTCGCTCGAGATCGTGATCGGCGACGCCCCGGCGGTGCTCGAGGGGCTGGCGACCCCGGACGCCGTGTTCATCGGCGGCGGCC
>DATCEM010000014.1:0-7108 GCA_036510175.1 Solirubrobacteraceae bacterium
CTCCTCGGGGACGATCTCGGGGCGCGAGCCGGGGAGCTACGGCAGCATGATCGAGCTCTCGTGGGGCGGCAGCCGGCCGGTGGCGCTCGACGGTGAGGCGACGCGGACCTTCCTCGAGGACGGTGACACGGTGATCATGCGCGGAGTCGCTCGGGCCGGCTCCGGGCGCCCGCGGCTCGAGCTGGGAGAGGTGCGGGGGACGGTTCTCGCGGCCGAGGCGTGACTTACGGGCCCTCACGCGCTCACGGCCGGGCCGCCGAGCACCCGCGCTTGCGCGCCCGCTCGTCCTCGTACCATCAGGTGTCGAGTGGCGACAGTGGAAGAGATCGAGTTCCGCCCGGCGCACGTCGACGCCGGGCCCGGGGGTGAGCTCGCGCAGGCGATGCGCGAGGAGATCGCCGAGATGTACGAGGGCCTCGAGCTCGACGGGCCGACGATGCCACGGGCGGGTGCGGCGGAGCTCAGCCCGCCCGGCGGCGCCTTCTTCGTCGGCTGGCGCGACGGCGAACCGCTGTGCTGCGGCGGGCTCAAACGCCTGAGCGGGGACACGTGCGAGATCAAGAAGATGTACGTCGTGCCCGCCGCGCGCGGCCAGGGCGTCGCACGCACACTGCTCCACGAGCTCGAACGCGCGGCGCTCGAGCTCGGATACGAAGTGGTCAGACTCGACACGGGGCCGAAGCAGCTCCACGCCCAGGCGCTCTACGCGGACGAGGGCTACGAGGCGGTCGCGGACTTCAACGGCAATCCCGTGGCGGTGTTCTGGGGAGAGAAGCGGCTGCGGGGGCCGCGGGGCTGAGACGTACGAGGGGGGAATGGAGCTGAGGGGACTCGAACCCCTGACCTTCGGCGTGCCACGCCGACGCTCTAGCCAACTGAGCTACAGCCCCGTTGAAATCGAATTCGTCGGCAAGCGTAATGCATGACGGACAACGCCCTCGCTACCCCGGCGGGATGAACTCCGGGACGTCGAGCTCGTCGATGTCGGTCGGACCGTTCAGCCCGCCATCGCGGGGCCGCCGTGCGGCGCCCGAGTCCCGCTCGCTCGAACGCGGAGAGGGAATCCGGCTCGCGCCGCCGTCGACCTGATCGAGCTGGGCGACCATGCGGGAATGGATGGCCTGGACGTCGCGCAGGAGGCGCTCGGCGTTGGAGCGCATCGCGTCGCCCATCTCGCGCAGATTGCTGACGAGCTCCATCCCCTCGGCGCGGACGTCGGCCGAGGCGATCCGCGCCTGACCGAGGGCCTCGAGCGACTGCGCCTTCATCGTGGCGGCACTCTCCCGCGCTTCCTTGCGCGCCCGTCCGACGATGTCGAGCGCCTCGGCGCTGGCCGCTGTCTTGGCCTGCTCGGCTTCGCCGCGCGTCCGGTCGGCGTCGTCGTGGGCCTTGGCGAGGATGGCGAGCGCCTCGGAGGCCGCCACCGTCTTCGCCCGCTCGGCCTCTTCGCGAGCCTCCCTGACGATCTCGGCCGCCTCTTCGTCGGCTGCCCTGACCCGGTTCTCCGCGGCGCGCTCACCCTCGGCGATCCGGTCGCGCATCCGCGCCTCGGTGCGGAGGCGAATGTCCTCCGCGGCGTTCTCGGCGGCGGCCACGATGGTCCCCACGCGGTCGGCGGTCGCTCCGGCGCCGCGGCGGGCGGGCCGCGGGCGGCCGGTGGCGCTGCTCGTAGATCGGCCTCGTGCCCGTGGTTCGGCGTTCGCGCCCGTGGGGGGTGGCTCGGGGGCTGGAGCGCCGGTCTCCGCGGCGTCCGGTTGGCTATCCGTGCGTTCTGACATGGCGATGAATCGTAGTGAGCGCCTCGCGCGCTCACGCAAGAAAGCGGCCAGGCTGCGGCGGCTTTCGTTGCGCGGCGCGCCGTCGAGGCGAACCCGTCCATGCGCCCCGAGCCTCTAACCTCCGATCCGCGATGACTGACCGGCGATACGACCCGAAGACGATCGAGCCCAAGTGGCAGGAGATCTGGGAGCGCGAGCACACCTGGGAGGTCTCCAACGAGCCGGACGAGCGCCCGAAGTCCTACGTGCTCGAGATGCTCCCCTACCCGAGCGGCGAGCCGCACATCGGGCACCTGAAGAACTACGCGCTCGGCGACGCGATCGACCACTTCCACCGCCGTACGGGCCACCGCGTGCTCCACCCGATGGGCTATGACGCGTTCGGGCTCCCGGCGGAGAACAACGCGATCAAGACGGGCGTGCACCCGCGCGAAGCGACCAACCGCTCGATCGCCGCCTACCGCCATTGGTTCCACCGCTGGGGCATCTCGATCGACTGGTCGCGCGAGATCGCCAGCCACGAGCCGTCGTACTACCGCTGGACGCAGTGGATCTTCCTGCGCCTGTTCGAGCGCGGTCTCGCCTATCGCAAGGAAGCGGCGGTCAACTGGTGCCCGAACGACCAGACGGTGCTCGCCAACGAGCAGGTGGTCGACGGCCGCTGCGAGCGCTGCGGCGCACTGGTCGAGGTCCGTCAGCTCGAGCAGTGGTTCTTCCGCATCACCGACTACGCCGACCGGCTGCTCGACGATCTCGACAAGATCGACTGGCCCCAGCACGTCAAGACGATGCAACGCAACTGGATCGGCCGCAGCGTCGGCGCGGAGGTGACCTTCCGCTGCGAGGAGCTGGAGATCGACTATCCCGTGTTCACCACCCGCCCCGACACGCTGTTCGGGGCGACGTTCTTCGTCATGGCGCCCGAGCATCCGGACGTGTTCAAGCTCGTCGCGGGAACCGAGCACGAGCGCGGGGTCCACGACTATGTGAACAAGGCTCTGAACGAGTCGGCCGAGGAGCGGGGCGCCGCGGAGAAGCCGAAGACGGGGGTGCCGCTCGGGCGGACGGTGACCAACCCGGTCAACGGCGAGGAGATCCCGATGTACGTCGCCGACTACGTGCTCATGGAATACGGAACCGGCGCGATCATGGCGGTGCCCGCCCACGACGAGCGTGACTTCGCCTTCGCGCAGGCCTACGACCTCCCGATCCGGCGCGTCGTGGGCACCGACGAGGAGCTCCCGTACACCGGCGACGGGCCGATGACAAACTCGAGTCCGCGCTTCGACGGGATGAACAACCGCCGCGCGTACGAGGCGATCGTCGCCTGGCTCGAGCTCGAAGCCAAGGGGCACACCTCGGTGAACTACCGGCTCCGAGACTGGCTCCTGTCGCGCCAGCGCTACTGGGGATGCCCGATCCCGATCGTCTACTGCGAGAGCTGCGGCATCGTCCCGGTCCCCGAAGCGGATCTTCCCGTCAAGCTGCCAGAGGTCGAGGACTACCAGCCCAAGGGTCGCTCGCCGCTCGCCGCCGCCGTCGACTGGGTGAACACCACCTGTCCCTCGTGCGGCGGCCCGGCGCGGCGCGAGACCGACACCATGGACACCTTCGTCGACTCCTCGTGGTACTACCTGCGCTACTGCGACGCCCACAACGACCAAGCCCCCTGGGATCGGCACATCCTCGACGGCTGGATGCCCGTCGATCAGTACATCGGCGGGGTGGAGCACGCGATTCTCCACCTCCTCTACGCCCGCTTCTTCGTCAAGGCGCTCGCCGACATGGATCTGCTCAGCGCGCGCGAGCCCTTCCAGGCTCTGTTCACCCAGGGGATGATCCTCGGTCCCGACGGTCACAAGATGTCGAGCTCGAAGGGCAACATCGTCGCCCCGGCGAAGATCGTCGATCGCTTCGGCGCCGATGCGGCACGCGCCTACGTCCTCTTCATCGGCCCTCCCGATCAGGACGCCGCCTGGTCGGACAGCGGGGTCGAGGGGGTGGAGCGGTTCCTGGCGCGGCTGTGGCGCCTGGCCGATGCGATGGCGCACGATCCTGGCGATTCCGAGCCGCGAGCGGACGAACAACCGGCCGCCCCCGAGGGCTCGGCGCTGATCCTCGTCCGCAAGGCGAACTGGGCGATCGAGAAGGTGACGGGCGACATGAGCGGGCGCTTCGCCTTCAACACCGCGATCGCGGCGATCATGGAGCTCGTCAACGAGGTCTACCGGCACCCTGACGCCGACCTTGTTGCCCGGCGCTTCGCGACCGCGACGGCTGCCTCGCTCGTGTTCCCATTCGCGCCCCACCTCGGGGCCGAGGTCTACGAGATGCTGACGGGCCGCCGGGTGTGGGACGAGGCGTGGCCGGCGGCCGACCCGGAGATGCTCCAGGCCGAATCGTTCCAGCTCGTGTGCCAGATCAACGGTAAGGTCCGCGATCGCGTCGAGGCGCCCACCGGGGCTCCACGCGAGGAGCTCGAGCGCCTGTGCCGCGCCGCGCCCAACGTGGTTGCCCACCTCGACGGCCATGAGGTCGTCAAGGTGATCGTCGTCCCCGACAAGCTGGTCAACCTCGTCGTGCGCTAGCGCGGGTGGCGCCTGAGCGGGCGCCCGCGGGCGCCCGCGGAGCTATCTGTAGTGGACGGTGAGGGGTTTGGCGGTGAGGCCGGCGAGGGTTTTATTGCCGCCGAAGCTGGGGGTGATCTGGAGCTTGCCGGATCCGGGGACCTTGCCCTTCTTGGTCAGGGTCACCGATGCCTTCCAGGTGCATTTCTTCCCGATCTTGGTGTGGGTGGTGGAGATGGTCTTCTTGCCGCGTTTGACCTTGAGGGTGATCGTCCCGGTGCACGCCTGCTTGGCGCTGACGCCCTTGGGGGCGGAGAGCTTGCCCTTGACGGTGTAGTGGTAGGGGAAGCTCGTCGCGGTGCGCGGGCTGACCTTCGCGCCGAGGCCCCTGGGTGCGGGCTTGCCGGTCTTGAAGGTGCGGGCGGTGCCGTCGGTGGTGCCGCTGGCGTTCGTCGCGACGAGGCGGTAGTGGTAGGTCGTGCTCGCCTTGAGACCCTTGAGTGTGCTCGTTGTCGTGATCGCGGCGCTCCCGACGCCGGCGTTCGCGGCCGTGGTGTGCGACTTGTATGCCGTCGTCGTGCCGTACTGGACCTCGTAGGCCGTGGCCTCGCCTTCGGGGTTGACCGTGCCCGCGATCTTCGCGCCGGTCGAGGTGACCTTCGACGCCTTCCCGGTGGTCACGACGGGCGGGTTCTTATAGGTCACCGAGATCTGCTGCTGTCCGGTGATCCCGTCTGCGTCGGTCGCGATCGCGGTGATCGTGTCAGCGCCCGGGGTGAGCGCGACCGGCGCGAAGAACGAACCACCCGCACCGAGCGTCGCCGTGACGCCATTGACCTTGACCGAGCTCGCTCCGGCCGCATCCGTGACCGTACCGGCGACCGTAATCGGCGAGGAGCTTAGGGTCGCCCCGTTCGCGGGCGAGGCGATCGACACCGACGGGGCGAATGTCGAACTGGCCGCTTGAGCGAGGGTCTGGACATCTGAGAGTACGTAATCCTGCACGTACCCGAAGCGCAAGGCGACCGACCCACCCGCCGGGATCGTACGGGTGTACGGAAGCACGAACTCGTTGTAGGGGGCGGTCTCGTCGGAGCTGGTGAAGTCGACGGGTCCGCCGTTTGGTGCGCTGGCGTAGGTGATCGCGCCCTGCGGGTTGGTGGCATCACCCGCATCCGGGGTGGCACCATCGGTCTTGTAGAGGATCGTCCCCGGACCGCTCGCCAGCGCGACAGTCGCGTTCGCCGCGTAATCCTGGAAGGCCGAGGTTCCCGGGAACAGGAACGACGAGTTCGGGTTGTTGCCGACGCCGTCGTCCTCAAGGACAGTGAGCGAGTGCTGGGCACCGTCCGTCGAGCGGAACACGTCGGTCTGCAACGCCACGCGGCCATCATCGGCGGTCTGCCAGGTTCGGTCGAGCTCGACCCCCGAGGACGTGTAGCTCGTGGCTCCGGCGCAGTTCGGAACGCAGTCGAGGATCGGCTCGTCGTCATGGATTGTCAGCGCGCCCGCGGCGAACGTCTCAGACAGCCCGATCCCCTCGTACCCCGGTAGGTCGGTGGTGGCACTGTCGGCGTCGGCTGCCTGGACACCATCCACGGTGAGCTCGTTCGAATAGATTGAGCCGAGGCAATCGAACGAGTTGTTCGATGGCGCCAGCGTCCCGTCGGCCACCAGGTTGCCGTAATCGAGGCCGCAGTCCCCGGGGGACTCGAAGTCCATGAAGCCGGCGAAGCCGCTGAGGTAGTAGTCGAAGTCGTAGACCACGCCGGCGCTCGTGTATGCGTCCTTCTCGCTCACGGCAATGCTCGGTCCAGCGAACGCGCTGGAGGTGCCGGGTGGATAGTCGGTGCCGTCCCCGGTTTCGACCGCACGCAGCTCGCAGGCGCCGGCGCCGTTGGTAAGCGCCGATAGGTCGGACGTCGAGATCGGCTCCGAGAAAGCGTTGCTCGTAACGGACACGTCATTCTCGAGCGTGACGTAGGTGGTCCCGTAGTAGCAATTGATGTCGACGTTGTCGGTGCCCGTGGTGGTGCCGGTGACGGTAAACGCGGTGCTCGTGGGGGCGGTGGCGTCGTAGTAGATGTACGAGTTCGCGGCCGGGGAGGAGATCGTCGATGCGGTGATGGTTGTCGCCTGCGCAGAACCAGCCATGGCAGCTAATGCAAATATCGCGAGCGCACCGGTCAGCGCGAGCCGCCTGAGATGAGATTGGAACATGGCTCCTCCAGAACTTCCGAGCGCCCGTACTCGCGGATGCCCCGAGCACCTGTTGCCGCGAAATCTATCGCAACGCGGGGGACTTGTGCGGATCGCAACAAAACCCGAACGTCCGGCCGGGCCGTCGCCGCTGCGTCCTAGACTCGCACCCGTGACCGCCTTCAAGCCCGCCTACCTGATTCACGGTGACGACCACGGGCGGATCGGCGAGCGGCGCACGCGGCTGCGCGCGCTCGCGGAGGTCGAGGGGGGAGCCCAGGGAGTCGAGCCGCTCGAGGGAGAGGCGGGCAGCCCGGACGCCGTGGCGGCGGCGCTGAGCGCGATGACCTTCGCCATCGGGCGGCGGTTCATCATCGTCGACGGCGCCGAGCGCTGGAAGGACAAGGATCTCGACGAGCTCGAAGCGGCGCTCGCGAACATGCCGCCGGACACCACGGTGGCGTTCTTCGCGCGCGAGGAGGGAAGGTTCAAGGCTCCGGCGCGGCTCGTGGCGGCGGTCCGGGGAGCCGGCGGGGACGTCGCCGCCGAGTCGACGGTCAAGCC
>DATCEM010000015.1:0-3546 GCA_036510175.1 Solirubrobacteraceae bacterium
TATGTCGCCCGCGGCGAAGCGCGGCCCGCCTACAAGCGAGCCTTCGACGCTCAACGGGCGGCTTACACCGGCAAGCCCACGCGATCACTCCGTCGGACCGCCGGAAGGCGGTGACCTCGGAGTTGGCGGCGACGACGAGAAGAGTGCGGTCCTCGGGGGCGCTCTCGGTAGGATGGTTCATCCGGCGATTATGGACGAGACGATGCGCGGCGTGTGTCCCAGCACGCGACGGATCGCGGTCACGGGGGCGCCCGCAGCGCGCCCTCGATCTCGGCGTTCATCGCGTCGAGCAGCGCTGTCTCCGCACGCAGCGCCGCCGCCGCGCGCACGACCTCCGCTTCGGCCTCGGCGTAGTGCTTCTGTTCGATGCCCTCGGCCACGCCGGGGATGGGGCGCGACTCGTAGCCCGCGTAGACGCCGGGCGCGTAGAGCATGTGGCGATACCAGGGCCGTCCGAGCTGGCCCGCGTCGCTCGTGAGCCGGCGCTCGCTCTCGACGAGGGACCGGTTCACCGACGCCACGAGCGGCGCGAGCTTCGGGTCCGCCGAGCGCGAGGCGACCAGAGCCATCGCCTTGTCCGCGCGCCGGGCGCTCTCCTTCAGCGCGGCCGCGGCGTTCTCGAGCGGAGCGAAGTTGAGGAACGGCGGGACGGCCTCCCGAGGGGGCGCGACGGTGGAGCGGTGCGGGTCGTACGTCGCGCGAAAGACGCCGTCGTCGAGCTCCCTGTTGCGCTCCGTCATCTCGTCCTGCTTCTTCTTCAGCTCCTTCTCGAGGCCCTTCTGGTACTTGGTCACCGCGTCGGCGAGGCCGGCGAAGTCGAGCGGCAGCACCGCGGCGTCGGCGAGACGCATCACCAGCGTGCCCGCCGTCCCCGCCAGCGCGCGCCCGAAGCGGAAGTCGCCGTCGCTCCAGCGCGTGTACCAGGCGAAGTCGTCGTACACGGAGTGGTAGACGCCTTCGGGATCCTCCCCCCCGAAGCCCAGGTTGACCGAGGCGACCCCGAGGTGCTCGAGGAAGACGACGTAGTCGCTTCCTCCGCCGAGGGGCGACAGCCGGACGTCGGCGCGGTCGCGGAGCTCGGCGCGGTCCTCGGGCGTGTCGGCGTGAGCGATGGCGGAGAGTTGTTTCCGCCGGAAGACGGACATAGGCGCCTCGGGATCGGGGACGTCGCGCTCCACCGCGTTGACCACGCGCTCGAGCGAGTGCGAGCCGCCGGCGTGGAGGACACCGCGCCCGTTGCCGTCGGTGTTGACGTAGACGGCCGCGTGGCGTCGCAGGTCATCCCCGTGGGTCTCGCCCCACTCGGTCGATCCGAGAAGGCCCGGCTCCTCGCCGTCCCAGGCGGCGAAGACGATGGTCCGCCGCGGATGCCATCCCTGCTTCGTGAGCTCGCCGAGAGCGCGCACCTCCTCGAGCAGCGCCACCTGTCCGGAGACCGGATCTCCGGCGCCATTGACCCAGGCGTCGTGGTGGTTGCCACGAAGGATCCATTCGTCGGCGGCGGTGGTGCCAGGCAGCCGGCCGATGACGTCGTAGAGCGTCTTCTGGTCCCAGCTCGATTGCACGACGAGGTGGACGCGCGCGGGCCCGGGACCGGTGCGATAGGGAACGGGCAGGCCGCCGCGGGACTTCTTCGGGGCCATCGGGCCTCCGATCTGCGCGAGGAGTGGCTGGGCGTCGCCGTAGGAGATGGGGAGCACGGGGATGCGGGTGATCGCCTTCGCGTCGGCGAGCGAGAGCCGCGGGGCGCCCGGGACGGACCCGACGCCGGGGGTGAGCGGATCGCCGGTGGCGGTCGAGGCCTGGTCGGCGACGCTGCCGCGCTGCACGCTCCACGGGCTCCTCATCGGACCCGCCGGGTAGCCGTCCTCGTCGAAGTACCCGTCGTCGCGGGGGTCCGAGTAGAGGATGCAGCCGACGGCGCCGTGCTCGGCGGCGGTCTTGGGCTTCACGCCTCGCCACGACTCGCCGTAGCGGGCGAGGACGATCGCCCCCTTCACGGACACGTTCAGCCGGTCGAGCTCCTCGTAATCCCGCGGCAGCCCGTAGCCGACGAAGACGAGCGGCCCGGTGACGTCGCCATCGACGGAGTAGGCGTTGTACGGGGGCAGCTGCTCGCTCTTCTGTCCGGAGGTGGGATCGCCCTTCACCTCGGGTTCCTCGAGGCGAGCGGTGAAGCGCACCGGCGCCACCATCTCGAGCACGCGCTTCTTCGGCGTGGGAAAGAGCACCTGGAACTCCTCGATGTGCGCGTCGAGGCCGGCCTCACGGAAGCGCGCCAGGATCCACTCGGCGTTGTCCTTGTCGTAGGGCGAGCCGACGTGATGGGGATGCGCCGACAGGCGGCGCATGTTCTCGCGCATGCGGTCGGCGCTGGGGAGCGCGCGTAGCTTGGTCTCCCAGGCGAGCTCGCCGGCCACCGAGGACGCGTCGTAACCGGCGAGAGCGGACGGAGGCGGCTCGGCGATCGCCGGGGGCGGCGGCGGAGGGGGAAAGGCTGCCGCGGGGGGAAGCGCGGGGGCCGCGGGCGACGAGGCGGTCATGGGCTCCGCGGCGCATCCGGCGAGGGCGAAGATGAGAACGAATCCGCTCGCAAGCTTCATGAGGCGGACGGTAATCGATCGTCCGCCGCGAGTGCACGAATCCCGGACGATCAGAGCCATGTTGGCGCTCTTCTACGCCGCGACCTTCCCGAACAGCGAAGTGACCGCGGTTCACGAGTGCCCCGGGCGACTTCCCGGGCGGCAAGGAAGGCGACGTACTCACGGTAGAGTTCACCGTGTTGGGTATCCCCTGTCTCGGTCACGATCGAGGCAGCACGCCGCGGATGACCACCGAGAAGCCCTGGTGCGGCGTCCTACCAGCAGCCCGGCGCCGATGAAGCAGAGTTCAACGGCCCGTACCAGTGCGAGGTGAAATAGCAGGCGAATCCGCTGCCAGACCAGTTGCCCGGAAGGTATCCGCCGGTCTTGATCTCTTGCATTTCGACGGCCGAGTCGTCGTTGCACTCGTGGTTCGGATCCCCGCTGCCGTACACGGTGATGTCCGCCACATCGATCCCGTAGCCGCTCCAGCACGCGCCCGTGTTGGAGGCATTGTTCGTCGTCGTGTTCTCTTCCTTGCTCCACATGTCGTTCAGTGAGGTGGTGTCCCAAGGGCTGTACGTGTACCCGCCGCACTGGGGGCTCATCGACGGGTCGTTGGCGCACGTGCCGTGGTTGCAGGTGTTGACGATCGAGTCCCATGTCCCCGTGCAGCCGTTGTAGTCCCAGCCCTGCACCGCGCTGTGCTGCGCAATGATGGCGAACGGCTTCGCATAGACGAGTCCCGCTTGCACGTTGCTATTGCATCCGTCGGAGGCGTAGGCGCGTTCGGCTGCCGGGGGCGTGCGCTCGATCTCCGCGGCGAGGGCTTTCAGGTTCTCGCTTTCCTGCGGGACGACGCGCGTGAGGTTGGCGAAGTGCATCACGTGATCCGCGAGCTCCGGTGCGGCCGCGGCCGCGAACGCGCCGGCGGCTTCACGGGCGAGCGCGAAGTCGGCCTGCC
>DATCEM010000016.1:0-2292 GCA_036510175.1 Solirubrobacteraceae bacterium
AGGCGCTCCGGGCCCAGCTCGCCGACGGGACGCTCGGGCGGGCGTGAGGACCCGCTCAGCTCACGGTAATCCCCCGCAGCTTCTCCGGATCGACCACCACGTCGATGGCGAGGATCCGCCCGCCGGCGACGGTGAAGGAAGCCACGGCGAGCGCCTTCCCCCCGGGCGCGATGACGATCCCCGGGGCGCCGTTGACCAGCGCGACGCGGCCGAAGCCGACGTTGGCCCGGAATCCGAGCGCCTGGCCCGCGACCGCTTCGGCGCCGACGAAGGCCGGGCGCGCGAGGGCCTGCACGCCGCCGGTGTCGGCACGCAGGACGACGTCCGGGTGCAGGATGGCGAGCAGTGCGTCGAAGTCGCCGGCCTGGGACGCGGCGAGGAAGGCGTCGACGAGCTCGCGCTGCTGGACGGGATCGGCATCGGGGGCCGGGGTCTCGCCCTGGACGCGCCGGCGGGCGCGACTGGCAAGCTGACGCGCCGCCGTGGGCGTGCGGTCGACGATCGGGGCGATCTCCTCGAAGGGAACGGCGAACATGTCGTGGAGGACGAAGGCGAGTCGCTCGGCCGGCGCGAGCTGCTCGAGCACGACGAGCAGCGCGAAGCCGACGGAGTCGGCGAGCACCGCCTGGTACTCGGGGTCCGTCCCGTCGTCGGCGAAGCTGACTACGGGCTCGGGGAGCCAGGTCCCGAAGTAGTCCTCGCGGCGTGAGCTCCGCGCGCGGAGCATGTCGAGCGACACCCGCGCGACGACGGTGGTGAGCCAGGCGCGGAGGTTGGCGATGGCCTCGGTATCGGAACGGGTGAGGCGCAGCCACGACTCCTGGGCCGCGTCGTCGGCCTCGCTGACCGAGCCGAGCATCCGGTAGGCCACCGCCTTCAGGTGCGTACGGCAGCGCTCGAACTCAGATCGACTACGCGGCGTTCATCGACATCGGGACGATCGGCCTGCTCGTCCCCCTGAGCTGCATCTTCGCGGGCCTCAGCGTGATCATCGACCGCGAGCAGGGGGCGCAGCGCGAGCTCCTCTCGGCGCCGGTCCCGCGCGCGTTCCTCGTGTTCGGGAACCTCGCGGTCGCGCTCGGCCTGGCGGCGCTCCAGGTGATCGTCCTGCTCGCCCTGGCGGCGCTGCGCGGCGCTCACTTCTCCATCACCGGCTCGGGGCTCGCGTGGTTCGTCGGCGCGGCGCTGCTCTTCAGCGTCTTCATCTATGCCGTCGCGGAGACGCTGGCGAGCCGAGTACACAAACAGGAGGACTACACCGCCGCGGTTCCCGCCGTGGCGATCCTCCCCTTCTTCTTCGCCGGCGCGCTGTTCCCGATCAATGCCATGCCCGCCGCGCTGGCGACGATCGCCAAGTTCATGCCCCTCACCCACGCGCTCGCGCTGATGCGCTACGCGTTTGTCGACCCGCGCGGAACCGGCCTGCACGCCATCTGGGGCATGAGCAACGTCACCACCGAGGCCTGGCTCAGCCTCGGCGTGGTCGCCGTGTTCGCGGTCGCCATGACCGCGATCGCCGTCCGCGTGTTCTCGCGCTCGGCCGTCGGCTGAGAGCGCTCGCAGCCGCGGGAGGGCTGCCCTTCAGTCCTCCCGCGGCGGGCGCTGGAAGACGATCCGCTTGAGCTCGGTGAGCGCGTTCCCGCCGAGGCGCAGGGTGGTCTGGAAGCCCTCGTTCCCGAGCTCGTTGGCGTCGAGGGCGCGGCGGAGCTCGTCGAGCGCGGGGCGCTCCTCGTCGAGGACCTGGTCACGCCGGGTCTCGAGGAGGATCAGATGTCGTGGCCTGCGCGCGCCATGGGCCAGGCGCAGGAAGCGCTCGCGCTCGGCGGCGTCGAAGCCGTCGATGGCCACGATCACCGTCTGGTTGGCCTGCAGGCGCTTGAGCACGGCGGCGCCCAGAAGCTCGCTCGCGCGCGCCTCGAGCTCGTCCTCCTCGACCCGCCCGGCGAGCAGCGTGCGCACCTTCTCGAGCGAGAGCACGGCGCCGCGCTCCTCGACGACCCGCTCGGCGAAGCGGGCGGGCTCCGTGGCGGAGGCGCCGACGATGATGAGCAGGCTGCCGGGGGAGTAGCGGAGGCGATCAGAGGGCGAGAGGACCCGGGAGCGAACGGAGATGTCGACCGGGCGTGGCGGCGCGCCGTCGCGGCGCGGACGCTCGGAGGACCAGCCGGTCCGCTCGTCGGGGGAGATCTTGACGCTGCGGGATGAGTCGGAGGTGGACACCCTCCCATCATGCCTGACTCGGGTTGCGGGCGCATCGCGGCTCGGGCTCGGGCTCCCGGACGGCAGGATGCG
>DATCEM010000017.1:0-2235 GCA_036510175.1 Solirubrobacteraceae bacterium
ATGTTGATCGGGTCGTCGAAGTCGAGTTCGGCCATCCTCGAGCGCAGGAGATCCTCGCTTGCGCCACCGTCGGCGAGCTGCGCCCACTCGTCGGTGCCGAAGTAGATCGTGCGCTCGAGTGAGGACAGCGAGTCGCGGACGGCGTCGACCATCGCCACGTAGTCCGAGCCCCGGCATTCCTGGGCGGCGATGAGCCACCGGCAGCCCGAGTGAGCGAGCGCGTACTCGAGCTCGTTCACGCGGTAGGACGGGTTGACGTTGACGAGGATCACGCCGAGCTTCGCGGTGGCGAACTGGACGAGTGCCCATTCGGCGCGGTTCGGGCTCCACACGCCGACCCGGTCCCCGCGCTCGAGGCCGGCGGCGAGCATCCCGCGGGCGAGGCGATCGACGGCCTCGCCCAGCTCCGAGTAGGTGTAGCGGACGTTCTGGTGGACGCAGACGAGCGCATCCGAGTCCGGCACTCGAGCAGTCGTCCGCTCGAGGTTCTCACCGATGGTCTCGCCCAGCAGCGGCCGATCGTCGGCGCCATGGGCGTAGGACAGGGTCATCAATGGCCTCCTTCCTCGAACGCGTGATGCTACTGACAATCCGCGGACCCGCGCGGTGCTCGCGCGGCGCCGGGCCGGTAGCGTTCGCGCGGCGATGCCCCCCGGTTCTGAGCTGCTCTTGCCCGGTCTCCTGAGCGAGCGCACAGTCGCGCTCGCGGGTGGTGCGCGTCCAGAGATCGTGTCCGCGTTGAGCGGAGCGGGAGCGCATATCGTCGAGCTCGGGGGCAGCGCCGGCATGCCCGAGCACGAGCGCGACGCCGAGGCGTGGGCCGCTGCCCACGCGCCGATCCACGCGCTCGTCTACGACGCCGATCATGGTTTCGGCCCCGGGGGCGCGGATGCGCTGCGCGACGCGGTGGACGAAGGATGGAGGGCGATCCACGCGGTTGCCACCACCGCGTTGATCCCCTCCGGTCAGGGCGGCGCGATCATGCTCCTCGCCCCGCGCGCCGGGGCCGGGGTCCACGCGAGCGCGGTCCGCGCCGCGCTGGAGAACACGGCCCGAACGCTGTCGGTCGAATGGGCGAGGTTCGCTATCACCACGACAGCGATCGCACCCGGCGCGGGAACCTCCGACCAGGAGGTGGCGACCCTCCTCACCTTCCTCCTCTCGCGGGCCGGCGCCTACTTCTCGGGCTGCCGGTTCGAGCTGGGGGCGGTGGCGTAGCCCCCGCCGGCCACTCCTCTAGTGGCTACTCGGGGTGGCCGGAGCGTCCTCGAGCGGAGCGTCCTGCAGCGGAGCGTCGTCGAGCGGGGCGCCCTCGAGCGGGGCGCCCTCGAGCGCCTCGCCGTCGACCGTCTCGTCGTCGAGTATCTCGTCGTCCAGCATGGTCCCGGGCTCGGGAGTCGTGCCGTTCGCCGCTGCCAGCTTCCTGGCGTCCTTCCTGGCCTTCTTGTCGAGCCTACGCTCGCGGAGCCGGCTTTCGCGGCTGAGCTTCGCCATCGTGGTCTTCTTCTTGCCGCTTGAGGCCATGCCAGTCCGTCCTTAGTAGTGGATTTAGGCTCAGAGCGTCTGGACGTTGGCCGCCGCGGGACCCTTGGGGCCCTGCTCGGCTTCGTAGCTCACCTTCGCGCCCTCGGTCAGCGACTTGAAGCCGCTGCCCTGGATCGCCTTGTGGTGTACGAACAGATCCTTGCCGTCGTCATCGGGCGTGATGAATCCGTAGCCCTTGTCGTCGCTGAACCACTTCACGGTTCCTGTAGCCATGTGTGTCTTTCCCCTCCGGGGTATGTGCACTGCGAGACGCGGAGGGTGCTGCGAGGCAACAACTGCGGAAACGCGGGGCACTGCTTGTCGGCCGAATTCGTATCCGGCCCGTATGGGCAGTCTAGCGGCGGCGCTACGATCATGGATCGATGCCGCGCCTCGAGGTCGCCTGAACGACCGTGCCGCGAACCCAGGATCAGAAGGCCTGCGACTTTCTCGCTCTGCACGAGGCGGAGCCCTTCGTCATTCCCAATCCATGGGACGCCGGGTCAGCTCGGGTCCTCGAGGCGCTCGGTTTCAAGGCGCTGGCGACGACGAGCTCCGGCTTCGCCTTCACGCTCGGGCTCGACTTCCCCTTCCTCCTCACGGCCCGAGCGGAGAATCACCTTCGCGGCCACCCCGACCTCGCCGACACCGTCGCGCTCGCCTCGCACTCCCAGATCAAGGAGTGGCTCGAGGGCTGAGCCCGCGTCGGCG
>DATCEM010000018.1:0-3328 GCA_036510175.1 Solirubrobacteraceae bacterium
AGCCGGGCGACGGCCTCGAGCAGGCGGTCGTCGGGCGTGGTGAGCGAGATGCGGAAGAAGCCTTCGCCAGCCGGGCCGTATGCTCCACCGGGCGAGATCACCACCGCCGCCTCCTCGAGCACGTGCTCGCAGTAGGCGGCGGACGAGTCGAAGCCCGACGGGATCGGCGCCCAGACGTAGATCGTTCCCTTGGGGGTCGTGACCTCGACGCCGGCGTCGCGCAGCGCCTCGCAGACGAGATCGCGGCGCCGCGTATAGATGGCGTTCATCTCCTTGATCTCGGTGTCGACCTCGGGCGCGAGCGCCGCCGCGCCGGCGAGCTGAACGGCATCGAACAGCCCCGAGTCAATATTGGACTTCAAGCGCCAGTAGGAGGCGATGGCCTCGGCGTTGCCGACGATCGCCGCACACCGCCAGCCGGTCATGTTGTAACCCTTGGAGAGCGAGAAGACCTCGACGCCGACGTCCTTTGCTCCCGGGGTCGCGAGGAACGAGGGCGCCACATAGCCGTCGTAGGTGGTCTCGCTGTAGGCGTTGTCGTGGACGGCGAGCACCCCCGTGCGCTCCGCGAGTGCGACGACGTCGGCGAACAGGCCGTCGGGGACGATCGCGCCGGTAGGGTTGTTCGGGTAATTGAGGAACATCAGCCGGGCGCGGTCGAGGGTCTCGGGGGTGATCGCGGCGAGGTCCGGCGCGAAGCCGAGCTCGGGCACCAGCGGCATCAGCGACACCTCGGCGCCGGCGAGGAGCGGGCCCCCGGTGTAGACGGGATAGCCGGGGTCAGCCGCGAGCGCGACGTCGCCGGGGTCGAGAAACGCGAGGTTCAGGTTGAAGATGCACTCCTTGGCCCCGATCGCCGGCATCACCTCGGTCTCGGGATCGACGCTCACCCCGAAGCGGCGCTCGTAGAACGCGGCGACGGCCTCGCGGAACTCCGGGCGGCCGCGATTGGAGGGGTAGCGGTGCGTGCCAGGATCGGCGACCGCGCGTTGGGCCGCTTCGACGATCGGCGCGTAGGTCGGCATGTCGGGGTCGCCGATTCCCAGACTGATCACGTCGATCCCGGCGGCCCGCTTGGCCGAGACCTTGCGCTCGAGCTCGGCGAACAGATACGGCGGGATCTGCTCGAGGCGTCTACTCGGTCGCATGTTCTTCCTCCAGGAACTCTCGGGCGAGCTCGCCCCGGAACACGGGCACGGCCCAGCCGCTCAGATTGATGTGCAGATCCTCCCCCACCTCGACCTCGAGCTCGCCACCGTCGAGCACGACGGTGACCGGGGACTCGCCACCCCGGAGAACGTAGCTCACGGCGGCGCCGGTCGCTCCCGTCCCGCTCGCCAGCGTCTCCCCCACCCCGCGCTCGAAGATCCGCGCGCGGATCCGCCCGGGTGAGAGAACGGCGAACCACGAGACATTGGTCCGGTTGGGGAAGAGCGAGTCGTGCTCGATCTCCGCACCGATGGCGGGGAGCTCGAGCGCGGCGAGCGCGTCCTCATCGGGCACGGCGATCGAACACTGCGGGTTACCCACCTGGACGTGCTGAAAGCGCCAGGTGACCCCGCCGGCGGTCAGCTCCCCCTGCCCGTGCTCGTCGCCCGCCGGGTAATCGGCGGATCTCAGTCGCGCCCGCCCCATGTCGACGGCGCACGTCGTCTCAGAGGTGATCGTCGGGCGGATCTCACCGGCGGCGGTCTGAATCGAGAACGTGTCCTCGTCGGTCCAGCCCCGCCGCCGCAGGTACAGGACCGCCTCCCGGGCTCCGTTCCCCGAGAGCTCGGCCTCGGAGCCGTCGGGGTTAAAGATCCGCAGCCGCGCGACGTAGCCGGGCTCGTCGGGCTCGGAGAGGAGCAGGACCCCGTCGGCGAACACGCCGGTGTGGGCGGCGCAGATGCGCCGCACGCGCGCGGGCGTGAGCTCCCAAGGGAGGTCTGCGGCCTCGACGATGACGTAGTCGTTGCCGAGTGCCTGCCACTTCTCGAACTTCACGCGCGGGCAGTCTACGAGGGCGCGATCCTCTAGCGGCGTGCGGCGCGGTGACGGCGGGCCCGCGTGCGCGAGCCCTTCGGTGTGGTGAAGGTCCGGGGAGCGCTCCAGATGACGCCATTCGCCCCCTTCACCACCAGCCTCACGTGGTAGGTCTTGCCCGGCGAGAGGCCGGCGAGGGTAGTGGCCACCCGGGCCGCTGGGCTGCCCCACGCGGTCTGCCAATGAGTGCCGTGCCGGTAGCCCGCGCCATGGCCGTAGGCGAAGTGGTACGTCGTCGATCCGTTCTGCACCGGCACCACCCCGCGGAGCCTCGCCGTCCTCGGGCCGGTCACTCTGACGCCGGTCAACGCCGTGGCGCTCGACGCCGTTGTCCTCAGGGTGAAGTCATATCCGTAGGTGGTGCCGAAGGCGTTCCTCGCCGCCAGCCGATAGTGGTAGGTGGTGTTCGGCTGCAGCCCCGGGAGGGTCGAGGAGACGGTGACCGGGGACTGGCCGGCGCCCGCGTCGGCCGCAGCGGTGCTCTGTCCGTAGGCGGTGCTGGTGCCGTATTGCCACACGTACGCGGTGTCGCTCCCGTTGGGGTAGATACCTGCTTGTAGCTGGGAGCTGGTGGCCCCCGCGCTCTGCGTGTAGCTGCCGTTAGGGCCGGGGCCGCCGATGCCGGGCCCGCCGGGCCGGACGGCGCCAGAGATGCTGCCCACGCCCGTCGGCCCGCTGTATCCGGTCCCGACGAGGCAGATGTAGAGGATCGAGAGCTCGCAGGCGCCGTTGCTCCCGCCGACGGGGGCGTTGAGGAGCGAGCTGTGCTCATAGGCCCAGGCGGGCGTCGCGGCGCCCGCGCCGGTGATCGCGTAGTAGGCGGCGATCAGGGGCGCCGATTCGCTCGTTCCCCCCATGACCAGCCATCCGCCGTCGCCCGAGTCATACACGTCCAAGCCGGTCTGCGGGTCGGCGTTCGCCGACAGATCGCTGTAGGTCCGTCCGCTGCACCCGCTGTCCGATTGCCACGCGGGCTTCTGCGCCAGGAGGTCGCATCCCGATCCCGAATCCGACCACGCCTGCTCGGTGAACCCCCGAGCGCTCTCGACGCCGCTCGTGCTCGCGGGGATGAGCGCGGTGCCGCCGGCGGCGGTCACGTCGGGCAGCGCCGCCGGGTACTGACTATTGACCAGACCGAGATAGCCCTGATCGCCGGTGGCCGCCACGGTGGCGATCCCCGGAAAGCTGAAGTTGCCCGAGAGCGGGACGCTGCTCGGATCTCCCCAGCTGTCGGTGATCTGGTTGGCGCCCAGCGTGGCCGCCTCGGTCTGCGCGGTCGAGAGGTCCTCGTTGCCGTCGCTCT
>DATCEM010000019.1:0-3294 GCA_036510175.1 Solirubrobacteraceae bacterium
GGACCGGTGCTCCTCCTCGAGAGTCCCTCGGCGCTCCCCCAGCAGGACGCCAACGACCTGCTCGACAATGCCTCGGGCTACAACCAGGAGGGGCCGACAGCCGCCGTTTACAACCATGGCTGGATAATTGGCGACCAGAGCGCGATTTCCGCCCCCACCCAGGCCGCGATCGACTCGCTGCTCGCCGTCCTCCCCGCCAAATGAGCGAAGCCGAAAACCCAGAACGCCTGCGCACCGGCCGCGCGGTCACCGTCGATGACGTGCGCCAGCTCATGGGCGCCTCGACGCCCCATTTCGCGCTCCAGCTTCGCGAGCGGATCCGCGCGCTGATCCGCGGCCTGCCCGCCGACGATCCAGCACGGGTCGAGGGCGAGCGCGAGATCACGCGGCTCGACCGCATCGCGATCGCCGGAGAGATCCGCGGTCACGAGGCCGAGGACGGACTCGCTCCCCTGCCCAGTCTGGACAGCGAGCACGCGCACCCAAGCTCCGAGTGAGCGCAACCGCGGGCCGCTCGCTACGTTATGAGCGGTCACGTGGGCTATGACATCTCGATAATCGGGCTCGGCCGCATCGGCCTGCCGCTCGCTCTGAGCTTCGCCGATCGCGGGCTCCAGGTTCTCGGCGTCGACAAGGACCCCGAGCTGCTCGCCTCGGTCCGAGCCGGCCGCATGCCCTTCGAGGAGCAGGGCACCCAGGCTCTCCTGGACCGCGTCCTTGATTCCGGGAACCTGCACTTCGCCGATCAGGCCGCGGACGCCGCCCGGGCCGAGAACATCGTGATCACGCTGGGAACGCCGTCGTTCTCGCACATCGAGAGCGACCTCAGTCAGGTGCGAGCGGCGCTCGATGATCTCCTGCCCGTGCTCCGGCCCGGTCACGCCCTGATCCTGCGCTCGACGATCGCTCCCGGGACTACCGACTTCGTCGCCGGCTACCTGGAGAAGCGGGGCGGCCTGAAGATCGGCGAGGAGATCTTCGTGGCCCACGCCCCCGAGCGAATCGCCGCGGGGCGGTTCCTCGAGGAGATCTCAACCTTGCCGTGCATCGTCGGGGGGGTCGACGAGGAATCGACCCGCCGGGCCGCCTGCGTGTTCGAGGTCTTCGGCGCCCCGATCGTCCGCACCACCCCGGTGCAGGCCGAGCTCGCCAAGATCTGGACGAACATCCTGCGCTACGCGACGTTCGCGCTGCCCAACCTGCTGATGATGGACTGCGAGCGCAACGACGCAAACGTGTTCGAGGTCATCGACCTGATCAACCAGGACTATCCCCGCGGGGGGATCGCGCGACCGGGGCTCACCGCCGGGACCTGCCTGCGCAAGGACTTCGCCTTCTCCGAGGAGCGCTCGAACGCCCCGGGAATGCTCCTCGCGGTCTCGCGCGTCAACGAGGCCGTGCCTCTGTTCCTCGTCGAGGGGGTGAAGCGGCGGATCGGGTCGCTCGCCTCGAGCAAGGTCGCCGTCCTCGGCCTGACCTTCAAGCGAGATACCGACGATGAGCGCGATTCGCTCTCCCCCAAGCTCATCCGCCTGCTCGAGCGCGAGCTCGCCGACGTCGCGGTCTGCGACCCGCACGCCTCCACGCCCACCCAGCCGCTCGAGGAGGCGATTCGCGACGCCGACGTGGTGATCATCGCCACCAATCACTCGGAGTTCGAGCGCCCCGAGGCGCTGGCGGCGATCCTCGACTCGGTGGGCGACGGGTGCCTGCTCGTCGATCCCTGGAATGCGCTCGGCACCGCGCAGGTGTTCGCCTTCGCCACCGAGGCGGCGGCGATGCGCCCTCCCGCGGCAACGGCTCCGTGAGGCGCGTCCTCGTCACCGGCGGCGCCGGCATGATCGGCTCGGCCGTCGTGCGGCGGCTTCTCTCAGACCCGGACTTCGAGGTCCGCGTGTCCGATCACCGTCCCTGCCCGCCGTGGATGCGCGAGGGCTGCGAGGTACGGACCGGAGACCTACGCGACCTCAAGGAGACGCTGGCCGCCACCGAGGGCTGCTCGCACGTCATCCACCTGGCGGCCATCGTCGGCGGCATCGCCAACTTCCACAAGCTTCCCTACACGCTGACCGAGGTGAACAACGCGCTCTCCGGCGCCGTGGTCAGGGCGGCGCTCCAGCACGACGTCGAGCGCTACACCTACGTCTCCTCCTCGATGGTCTTCGAGCGCGCGAGCGAGTTTCCCACCCCCGAGGAGTATCTCCGCGACTGTCCCACGCCGCACTCGGCCTACGGCTTCTCGAAGCTCTCTGGCGAGGTGTACACGCGGGCCGCCCACGCCGAGCACGGCCTGCGGTACACGATCTGCCGCCCCTTCAACGCCTACGGACCCGGTGAGCTCCCCGACCCCGGTGAGCCGGGCATCGCCCACGCCGTTCCTGACCTGATCGATAAGGTCCTCTCCGGCCAGAACCCGCTCGAGATCTTCGGCTCGGGCGAGCAGACGCGCACGCTCACCCACGTCGACGACATCGCCGACGGGATCGTCACCGCGATGGCCTCCCCCGCGGGCGAGAACGAGGACTTCAACATCTCCGCCTCACAGGAGCTCACGGTTGCCGAGATCGCCCGGATCGTCTGGGAAGCGTGCGGTAACGACCCCGAGGAGCTCTCGCTCAGGCACCTTCCGAGCTTCGAGGTCGACGTCCAGCGGCGGTGGCCATCGGTCCAGAAGGCACGCCGCCTCCTCGGCTGGGAGGCGGCGATCGACGTTCACGACGGAATCGTCCAGACGGTCGCGTGGCTGCGCACCCGGCGCGCCGAGGTGGCGAGCTGAGCCCGGAGATCCACGAGAACGCCGCGCTCGGCTTCGACCGCGCCGCCGAGGAGTACGAGCGAGGACGGCCCGAGTACCCCGCCGCGGCGGTCGACCTGCTCGCCTCCGAGCTGGGCTTCGGCGCCGGCAGCACCATCGTCGACCTCGCGGCGGGGACAGGGAAGCTCACGCGGGCGCTCATCGCCACCGGCGCCCACGTGGTCGCCGTCGAGCCCGTGGCGGGCATGCGCCGCCAACTCGTGGCGGCGGTCCCCGCGGCCGAGGTGCTGGAGGGGACGGCCGAGGCGATGCCCCTGGCGCCCGGGAGCGCCGACGCCGTGCTCGTCGCCCAGGCGTTTCACTGGTTCGACGCGGCGAAGGCCGCACGGGAGATCCACCGGGTTCTCCGCCCCGACGGGGGCCTCGGGGCGATCTGGAACATCTGGGACGATTCCGTCGAGTGGGTGGCGCGGATGCAGCAGCTCGTCGGCGCCCACCTTGGCGACACCCCGCAGCGGTCCACGAGCGGGTGGCGCGAG
>DATCEM010000020.1:0-3058 GCA_036510175.1 Solirubrobacteraceae bacterium
CGCTGGCCTTCGCGACCGGCGAGTGCGGCAGCGAAAACTGGGGCGGCGTGCCGGGCGCGGCCATGGCCTCGGCCAACGCGTCGATGCTCGCCTCGGCGGGCGTCAAGTACATCGTCTCCACCGGCGGCGCCGCGGGCTCCTTCACGTGCGGCTCGGACCCCGGCATGACGACGTTCATCGATCGCTGGGCCTCGTCGGGCCTCATCGGCGTCGACTTCGACATCGAGGCCGGCCAGTCGCAGGGTGTCATCCAGGACCTCGTCTCGCGCATCCAGACCGCCCACGGCAGCTACCCGGGCCTGCGGTTCAGCCTCACCATCGCCACCCTGGCCAACAACGACGGCGCCAGCACGGCGCAGTCGCTGGGCTCCGGCGTAGCGGACAGCCTCAACACGTACGGCGACAACGTCATCGCGGCGGTACGCAGCACGTTCGGCGCGAGCTGGCCGAGCTTCGTGACGGTCGACCTCATGGTCATGGACTTCGGCTCGGCGCAGAGCGGCGTGTGCGTCGTCAGCGGCGGCTCGTGCCAGATGGGCCAGTCGGCCCTCCAGGCCGCGTACAACCTCCACGACCGCTGGGGCGTGCCCTACTCGAACATCGAGCTTACGCCGATGATCGGCCAGAACGACAACCCCGCCGAGCAGCTCACCCTGGCCGACGCCGACACGGTCGCGCACTTCGCCATCTCCCAGGGCCTCGCCGGCGTGCACTACTGGTCGTACGACCGCGACATCGACTGCGGCGCCGGGTCGGCGTCGGCGACGTGCAACTCGATGGGCACCGGCTACGCCGGTCCCCACGGTTACCTGAAGAGGTTCCTCGGCGACGGGCTGTGAGAGAGAAGAGCCTAGGGACAGCCGGCGCCGATCCACGCGACGAGGCGGTCCCGCTCCGCGTCGCTGGGCTTCGGATTGGTCCCTGCCATGTCGCTGATGGGAAACTGTTTCGCAGGGGGGCTCGCGGGGCAACCCCAGCTCGGGTCCTGCATGGCGCACGCGCCGCAACGAATGGTGCTCTTGTTCGCGACCACGGTCCCCTGCACGCCGAAGTCGAGGCCCGATGGATCGCTCACGCTGTGGCATTCGTCGCAGTACTTGATGAAGAAGCCTCCGGCCCAGTTATTCCACGTGTCCGGATCGGGCCCGTCGTCGTTTCCGACCGCGACGTCCATACTGCTGGAGGCGTCGACGGGGTTGGACCCGGCCGGCGGTGACGAGCTCGAGGAGCACGCGGCCGCGACGAGGAGGGCGCCGACGAGCAAGCCATAGGACTTCATGGCGGCGAGTGTAGACCGCTTCATGCCGCTTGCCCGGTCGCTTATTCAGCCCTACACCCCCGGCGACGCCCGATGCCCGAGGAACGCCGCATCCCCGAGTCCCGGCTGGGCCGCTTCGCCCGTCTCGCCGCGATGGGGGTGCGCTCGAGCGCGAGCCTGCTGGTGGAGCGCGGCGGGGGCTCGGCGGCGGAGCACGCGGCGGACGTTCTCGGTAACCTCCGCGGGCTCGCGGCGAAGGTCGGCCAGATGGCCAGCTACGTCGACGGCCTCGTCCCCGAGACGCACGCCCCCGCGTTCGAGGCCTCCCTCAAGGCCCTCCGCGCGCAGGCCCCGCGCTCCTCGGCGGAGGCGATCCGCGCGCTCGTCGAGGAGGACCTCGGCGCGCCCATCGGCGCGCTCTTCAAGGAGTGGGACGACGTACCGCTCGCCAGCGCGTCCATCGGCCAGGTTCACCGCGCGCGGCTCGACGACGGACGCGAGGTCGCCGTGAAGGTGCAGCACCCGGGCATCGCGCGCGCCGTCGAGAGCGACCTCGCCAACGCGTCGCTGCTCGAGTCGTTCGTCGGGGTGCTCGGAGGACGGCGCTTCGACTCGAAGACGATGTTCGAGGTGATCCGCACCCGCTTCCGCGAGGAGCTCGACTACGTCCGCGAAGCGGGGAGCGTGCGCACGTTCGCCGCGCTGCATGCGGGCGATGCCACGGTGCGCGTCCCGGCCCTCGTCGAGTCGCGTTCGAGCGCGCGCGTGCTCACGACCGAGCTCGCCCGCGGGGCCACCTTCGAAGAAGCATGCGAGGCGCCGGAGACCGACCGCGTGGCGTGGGCGCAGACCATGTGGCGCTTCGTCTTCAAGGGGACACTCGTCGGCGGCCTGCTCAACGCCGATCCGCACCCGGGCAACTACGTCTTTCACGACGGCGGGCGCGTCACCTTCCTCGACTACGGTTGCATCCAGCCCATCACCGAGCGGCGCCCCCTGGCGCTCGGCTGCCACCGCGCCGCGCTCGAGGGCGACGAGGCGGCGTTCGGTCGCGCGGTGCGAATCATGGTCGGCGCGAAGCCCGGCCCGCTGGGGGACCTCGCGGTGAGCTACACGCGGCAGTGCTTCTCCGCCCTCTTCGAGTCGCCCTACCGGATGACGAAGCCGTTCGCCGCCCGCCTGGTCGACGGGATGCGCGAGATGGCGGTCCTCGCGCGCAAGCTCCCCGAGGACCAGTTTTTCACCATGCCGGCAGAGATGCTCTTCGTGAACCGGCTGCAGTTCGGCTTCTATTCCGTGCTCGCGCGACTCGACGTGGAGGTCGACTACGCTGCGGTCGAGCGCCGGTTCATCGCTCAGGCGGCGCCGTAGGAGCGGGCGGAATCGCCACAGGGTGAGTCACGGTGCCCGGCCCGATGACCAGGTCATCCGGACGCGCGCCGGTCGTCTGCCCCGTGCCCTGCATCTCGGCCACGCCGGGCGCGCCAGGGGCGGGAGCCACGATGGTCACGGTCGGCATCACCAGGGTCGTAGGTTCCTGGTGGTCGACGACGGGCTCATCGGCCTGCTGCTGCGGGAAAATGCTCTCCGCTTGCACCTCACGCGCAGGGCGCTCCTCGTAGCGCTGGTGACTGATCTTCGTGATCAGCAGCACAGCTGACACGATGGCCGTCAACCAGATGGCGGCGAGGATGGCAATCCATTGGCGGGTCATGATGCGGCTCCATTCCCCGGACACGGGGAAGAGACTCCTCGTGCCGTTGCCACGAGAGAAGTGCATCGGGCGAGCCAGCCGCGAAG
>DATCEM010000021.1:0-9200 GCA_036510175.1 Solirubrobacteraceae bacterium
AGCCGGCCGAGCTCATCCACCAGGCGGGGATCGACGCTGACGCCATCGTTGGTGCGGCCCGCGAACTCGCTCGCGTGCCCGCGCGTTGACGGAAGGGAGTCCACCATGAACGAGTCGTCCGTGCCTGAGTCGTCCGTGCCCGTAAGCAGTCGGCTGCTCGAGATCGAAGCGCTCGGCCAATCCGTGTGGCTTGACAATCTCACTCGGCAGCTCCTCGACGACGGTGAGCTCGGCTCCCTGATCGAGCGCGACGGGCTCTCGGGGGTCACCTCGAACCCGAGCATCTTCGAGAAGGGCATCGGCCACTCCGATCGCTACGACGATCTGGTCCGCGAGCTCGCGCGCGAGCTCGACGATCCGCAGGAGATCTTCGAGCAGGTCGCCTACCGCGACATCAGGGACGCGGCCGACCTGCTGCGCCCGATCTTCGAGCGGACCGGCGGCCAGGATGGGTACGTCTCCTTCGAGCTCCCCGCCTCCCTCGCCCACGACGCCGAGGGATCGGTGGCGGCGGCCCAACGCCACCAAAGCGCGATCGACCGCGCCAACGTTCTCATCAAGGTCCCGGGTACCGAGGCCGGCGTCGCCGCCTTCGAACAGCTCACCGCCCTTGGCATCAACGTCAACGTCACCCTCCTCTTTGCCGTCTCGCGCTATGAGGCGATCGCCGAGGCATACCTGAGCGGACTCGAGCAGCGCGTGGAGCGGGGGGAGCCGGTCGATCGCAGCGCCTCGGTGGCGAGCTTCTTCGTCTCGCGAGTCGACACCAAGATCGACGCCGAGCTCGAGCACCTCGGCCGTTCCGAGCTTCGCGGGCGGGCCGCCGTGGCCAACGCCAAGCTCGCCTACGAGTCATTTCAGCGGATCTTCTCCGGCCCCCGCTGGGAGCGGCTCGCGGCGCACGGGGCGAACCGCCAGCGACCGCTGTGGGGATCGACTTCGACCAAGAACCCCGATTACCCCGACACCCTCTACGTCGACGAGCTGATCGGTCCGGACACGGTCAACACCATGCCCGACGAGACGCTCGCCGCGGCGCGCGACCACGCGACGCCCGCGCGGACCGTCGACCGCGACCTCGAAGCCGCGCACGCAACGATGAACGCGGTGCGCGAGGCGGGCGTCGACGTCGAGGAGATAGTCCTCCACAAGCTGGTGGACGAGGGAGTCCAGGCCTTCAGCGACGCCTACGACTCACTGCTCGGCACCCTGGAGCAGAAGGCACGCGAGCTCGCGCCGACGTCGTAGCGGCTGCTCACACCGCCGCAGGCTGCATCGGGACGCCGCCCATCCAAGTGATGTGCGGCCGCTGATCGCCCGCCCGCGTCAGGAGCGCGGCGATTACCGCGGGGTCGAACTGGGTGCCCGAGCAGCGTGCCAGCTCGGCGAGCGCGTCGGCGTAGGGCATCGCCTTGCGGTAGACACGGTCGGTGATCATCGCGTCGAAGGCGTCGGTCGCGCAGACGATGCGGGCGCCGAGCGGGATGTCCTCGCCCGCCAGTTGGTCAGGGTAGCCGGTGCCGTCCCAGCGCTCATGGCTTGAGCGGACGAGCCTGCCGACGGGAGCAAGCGCGGGGCTGGCGGCAAGGATGCGCTGACCGATGATGGTATGCAGCTTCATCGTCTCCCATTCCTCGACGGTGAGCGGGCCGGGTTTGAAGAGGATGTCATCGGGGATGGCCATCTTTCCGACGTCGTGCAGTTCGGCGGCGCGGACGACCTCATCGACCTGCTCATTGGACAGGTGGAGCTCAAGCGCGACGTCACGGGTGAGCTGGGCGACATCATTGGTGTGGTGGCCGAGGGCCCGGGAACGCTCAGTGAGAGTGCACAGGAGGATGTCGCGCATCTGAACGCCGATGCTCGTGCGCCCTCCGGCCTTCTGCGCGTACATGCGCAGGTCCGCGAAGCGCATGGCATCGGAGGCCGTGGTGGCGTCCTCGGGGAGGATCGCCGTTCCGTGCGCCGAGGTGATGTGATAGTCCTCGCCCGATTCGGAAAGGGCGGCGGTCGCTCTCGTGATGTGGTATTCGAGATTGGCGTCGGCGTGCAGGAGAACGCAGAATTCGTCGCCGCCGAGGCGGTAGGCGCTCGCATTGCCCTCGACGGTCGCGGCCAGTCGTCGGGCGAGCCGGCGCAGCAGCTCGTCGCCCGCTAGGTGGCCGAAAGTGTCGTTGTAGGACTTGAAGCCGTTCAGGTCGTGGATGACGAAGGCGATGGACGGGCCGGCCACGGAGCTCCCAACGGAAGCGAGCGCACCGTCAAGATCGGCGAGGAGTTGGCGGCGGTTGGGAAGGCCGGTCAGCGCGTCGGTCATAGACTCCGTTGTCACCGCACGGGTGAGGACCTGTGCCTCCGCGAACACCTGCCAGGTGCGGATCACCACGCACACGAGCGTGGCGACAACCAATCCGAGCTCCAGCGGGTTGGTCCCCTCCAGCGTGCCGTCGAGGAGCATGAGCACGACGGCGCCGGCGCACACCGTCGAGGGGAAAAGCTGATGGCCGGTGAGTTTTCCTTCACGTAACCGGCCCTCGCCGCCGCGTACCCAGGAGGCGAGGGCCAGCAGCACGCAGGCGATCGGCCATCCGGCGTCCGTCCATCGGGCCGTGATGTGGACGCCGGCGGTGCGCGCGAGGATGAAGCTGACGTCGGAGCACCCGAAGGCTGCCAGCCCGAGCAGCATGATCCGTGAGGAGCGTCCGGCGGGCCAGCCCGCTACCGCGACGAGCGCCCCGAGCAGGCCGAGGAGGGCAAGGTCGAAGAGCGGATAGGCGAGCGTGACGGCTACGGCAGGCAGGCTCCGGTGCGGCAGGTTCAGCAGCGGGTTCACGACGACGGCCGCGCTGATCGCCGCGACGGTGAGGAAGCTCGTAACTCCGTCGAGCCGCCGGCTCCCCAGCGTCGAAGTGCGAGCCCTCGCCAGCCGCCACAGCGCTGCCCAGGCCAAGGGGTAGAAACCCAGGTGCCCGATGTCGGCCGGTGAGGGGAACGACGGGCCGGCGGCGGGGGCGGCAAGAGAGAGATAGAGCTGGCCCGCAGTGAAGGAAGTGAGCGCAGAGCTCATCAGGAGCCACCCGGCGCGCTCGTCGCGCCGCATTAAACCGCGCCATAGGCACAGCGCTGCCGCCAGGCCGGCGATGGCCGTGGATACCCACGCTAGCGTCGGCGGCCCGGACAGCGCCCCATAGCAGAGCAGCACGCTGATAAATACCAATACGGGCATGGTCAGCTGGCGGTGCAGGTAACGCCGCGGGTCGCTGCTCATCGCCTCGTCCTGGGGCCCGCGCTTCGTTGTCATGCGCCGACGCAGTTCGAAGCCTCTGAGAACCTGTCCCTCATATTCGACTATCGGCGTCGCGTGATGTCCTGGTCTCAGTAGTACTCCGCATATCGGACCGCGCACCGTGGCGTCGTGATCAAACGAAGTCGCGAGCCCGCGCCTGAGCGGTTGCCCCGGCCGCCCCCGAGCGGGCGGCCGTGGCGGAGATCTCCTAGCCCGCGTTATCGGGATGCCCCGTGGCCTGCGAGCCTTCACTCGCGGCTCCGGGGGCCGAGTCCGGAGACTCGGCCTCGCCGCCGCCGGCGCCCTGTTCGGCGCTGTCCGGCGCCTGACCGTCCGGACGCTCGTCGTCGGCGGCGTGTCCTGCTTCGGCCTCCTCCTGATTCTGGCTGGAGACGGCCCCGGGTGCTTCGTCGGTGTCCTGTGACTGTGAGCGACTCTCGGCCATGACTATGACGTCTGGCGCTCGAGGTCGGCCACTTCCTTGGCGCGCCGCTCGGACTCCTCCTGCGCGCGCGCCAGCTCCTCCTTGGCCGCACCCTTGCGTTCTTCCTTGATGCCCTGGCGGCGCAGGGCAGGATTGTCGGCGAGGTCGCCGGCGGCCTGCTTGAGCCGGCCCCTCACCTGGTCAACGAGACTCATATGTCCTCTCCTCTCTTCGCTCGAGCTCGCCACTACCAGCGGCCGTACCACCGGCGCCGGCCCCCCGCTGCGGCCTCTACGCCGCCGAGGAAGAAGCCGAGAACCCAGAGAACGAGCGCGGCGATGAGGATGAACCACAGGAAATGGGCGGCGAAGCCAAGCCCACCGAATACGGCAAGAATGAGCAAGAGGATGACAAGCGCAACCATGTGACGATGACCTCCTTGGTCGTTAGCAGCCGGGTTCTGCCCCACTGCTTGTGGTGATTGCCACCTACCCGCGATCAGCCGCCCACAAGCGCGGCATCAACGGATGTTCAGGCGGGACCGGCGGTGGCCCAGTAGGTGGCGGCCATGTCCTCATCTCCGTGCCCTGCCTCCTCGGCTCGCTGCAGGCGCTCGGCCACCGCCTCCATCACGGGAACCTCGAGGCCCGCCTGCCGTGCGGCGGCGAGCACGAGATCGGTGTCCTTGCGCGAGAGCGCGAGCCGGAAGGCCGGGGAGTCGAAGGACTTCTCGATCATCTCCTTACCCTTCAGGCGGGCGTAGGGCAGATCGAGCGCCCCGCCCTCTACCGCGTCGAAGAAGCGCTGCGGGTCGACACCAAGGGACTCGGCGAGGGTGATCGTCTCCGCGAGCACCGCGACCACACCGACGATCCAGCTGTTGACCACGACCTTACATTTCGTGCCTGCTCCGGCCTCTCCGAGCCACAGCGTTCGTGATCCCAGCGCGTCGAATATCGGGTCGCAGGCGACCGAGACGTCATCGGGACCGGAGGCGAGGATGACGAGCTCCCCTCGCTCGGCAGGTTCGCGTGTCCCGAGCACGGGCGCGTCGACGAGCTGCACCGCGGCCCGGTCTGCCAGCTCAGCACAGCGCTCAATTCCCGGAGTCCCGATCGTGCTCATCTGCAGCCAGAGCGCGTCATCGGCGAGGCCGTCGAGCGCCTGCTGCGCCGTCTCGATCACCGCGTCGGCGTCGCTCAGCATGGTCACGAGCACCTCGCAGTCCCCGGCCGCCTCGCGCGCGTCCTCGAAGACCTCGGCACCATGTTCGGCCAGCGGCCGGGCGCGTTCGACCGAGCGGTTCCAAGCGCTAACCGAGAAACCCGCCGACGACAGGTTGCGTGCCATCGGGAACCCCATCGTGCCCGTGCCGAGAAAGGCGATCTTCGCCATCCGCGGTGAGCTACCCGACCGTCGTCGGCATAAACGTGGAACCCGGGGCGCGAAGCGCCCCCTGAACGTTCGCCGCCAGGCGAACTTCCAAGGGCGCGAAGCGCCCCCTGCACGGCGCCGAAGACGCCCGATCAGTAGGCTCGTTCGGGGTGCAGAGCCATTTCCGGGTAGAGGTTCAAAAGACCGAACATGCGACCGTTCTCGTGGTGAGCGGCGAGCTCGACCTGGCGGCCAGCCCCGAATTCGAGGAGATCCTCGAGCAGTTCGACGGCGCTGGGCCCGAGATGCTGATCCTGGACCTCAGAGAGGTCGAGTTCATGGACTCGGCCGGCCTCGCCACCGTGGTCAAAGCCCACCAGAGCGCCCACACCGTCGGTAGGCCGTTCGGGGTGGTCAACGGGTCCGCGCAGGTGCGGCGTCTCATGAACCTGACCGGCATGGATGAGCGCTTGACCGTCGCTCACACGCCGGAGGAGCTGCTCGGCGGCGACTGACGCTGGCCCGGGCGAGCCATGTCTGAGATCCTGCTCGTCGGCCGACTGCGCAACCAAACGCGCACCGTCGAGGCGGCGATCGAGGCGCTCGGATACCCGGTCACCACCGCCACCTCCGAGGCCCAAGCGCTCACCCTGCTCGAGGATCGCGAGTTCGCGCTGATCATCGTATTGGCCCGGACGGCCCCGTCGCCTGGCTCCGAACTTCCCACGTGGTTGGAAACCGCACGCCTGAGCAAGGCCGGGGGGCGTAACCGGGAGGTTCCCGTCGTGTTCCTGGCCTCGGACCAGGCGGCCGACGAGGCCGAGGCCGAGGCCGAGACCGGTGGGATCGTCCGCGGACATTGGGTGGGGGCGCTCGACTACCTGCCTGCGCCCGTCGACGAGGAACTCCTGCGGTCGAGGCTGGCGGCCTTCGCCGAGCTCGACGCCCGCGAGCTGGCCCTGAAACGGTCAGAAGCACTGTTGCGCGGCGCGTTCGAGGCCGCGCCGATCGGTAAGACCGTGCTCGATGACGCCTGGCGGATCGTGCGGGCGAACCGCGCCTTCGCGGACCTTCTCGGCTGGGGGCCCGCCGAACTGTTCGGAACCGAGATCACCAGCCTCGCGCGCGAAGACGATCGCGAGAAGCTCGCAGCGGCCCTGACCCGCGTCGCCGGGGGCGGCCTCGGCCCCGACGATCCCGATCGCACGGGCTTCGATGTCCATCTACAGTCGAGCTCGGGCTCCTACGAATGGACGTGCGCATACCTCTCCTCGATCGACCCGGACGAGGTGGGACAGCCGCTGCTGATGATCCAATGGGTCGACCTGACCCCCCGCCGCCACGCCGAGCAGGCCCGCGCCGAGCTCGAGCTCGAGCACCTGGCCCGCGCGCAGGCCGAGGCAACGGCGCAGCGCCTGAGCGAGCTGCAGGCGTTCACCGCGACGCTCGAGGCGATGTCGCTGGACGAGCTGCTCTCGGAGCTGACTCTCCGCCTGGCCGAGCAGTTCGACGCACAGCTCGCCGAGGTCCGCATCGACGGACATGACGACGAGGGAGCGATCGCCGTGCGCGCCGCGGCCGGGCGCGTACTGAGCGCAGAACACGAGACCTCCCTCCCCGCCGAGGCGTGGCACGAGGTGCCGCTGGCCATCGACGGAGCCGGCGTGGGAAGTCTGCGCGTCATCCCCTCGGCGGAACGCTCGTTCGCGGCCGCCGATCGTTCACGGCTCGAAGATCTCGCCGACCGGGCCGCCCTGTCGATCCGCCGAGCGCAGCTCCACGAGCAGGAGCACCGGATCGCGGCCACGCTCCAGCGTGGCCTCCTTCCCACACGCCTGCCGGAGGTTCGGGGGCTCGAGCTCACCGCCCATTACGAGCCGGCGGGTGCGGTCAGTGAGGTCGGCGGCGACTGGTACGACGCCTTCGAGCTCAAAGGGGCGCGGCTCGGCATCGTCCTCGGAGACGTCGCCGGCAAGGGAATACCGGCCGCTTCGACGATGGGCCAGCTCCGCAGCGTGACGCGAGCCTTTGCCCTCGGGGACGGGCAGACCCGCGGGCCCGGTGACGTCCTCACGCGCCTGAACCGCCACCAGCTCGCGCTCGACGCCGAAGAGATGTTCACCGTCCTCTACGCGATCATCGATCCCGGCCGGGGAGAAATCGCCTGGGCCAATGCCGGTCATCCGCCACCTCTCTTGCACGGAAGCGCCGGCGACAGCCAATACCTCGAAGGTGGCGACGGGTTGATGGGTATCGACGACATCCTCTACAGCGACCTCCACCGGACGATCGGCGAGCACGACACGCTGATCTTCTACACCGATGGCCTCGTCGAGCGCCGCGGCGAATCGCTGGACGTCGGGCTCGCCCGGCTCATATACGCCGTCGCCGCAGGTCCCGATGATCCTCGGGCGCTGTGCCGCCACATCGTGACCGATGTCGTTCCCACCGAGCGGACGCCCCACGACGACGTGACGATCGTGGTCGCCAGGATCACCTAAGGGCTGCCGTGGCGAGTGAGGCACCGTTGCCGTCGAGCACGACGAGGCGCCACACCTCCGCCTCTGATACGGGCTCCACGGCCAGCTCGACGGAGAGCAGCGTCAGGGCCGAGCCGAGTCGCCCGAGCCCCTCCTCGCTCCGGAACGCCGCGCCGCTTCCCGCGCGGAACGGCCCGACCGTCAGCTCGAGTCGCCGGTCGCGGGCGGTGATGGCAAAGCTCAGACGCTCGTCGATGGCCGCAGGCTCGGCGTGGGCGGCCACCGCGTCGGCCACCAGGTACACGTCGCAGAAGCGGTCGAGCGAGAAACGAGCGCGCGCCGCCAGCGCGGTCGCCACGCGCGCGAGCACGCCGGCCAGCAGTCCTGGAGAAAGCGTGGCGATCGCGTCGCCCGCGAGCTCGACCGCCACCTGCTCGTCGGTCCGCGTTCCCGACCGGCGCTCTAGGCTGCGAATCCCGCTCCGGTCCGTGAAGGCCATCCGTACCTCCGTACCTCCCTCGGGGACGCGGACGAACTGCGCACGGTCGGCGAGGGCACTGATCACGGCGAGCCCGACGTTGATCCGATCCTCGGACGGCGTGATCTGGCAAATTCCGCAGCCCCAATCGCGCACCACCGCCTCGACCTCGTCGGGCCCGATCTCGAGGTCTACCGCGAGCCGACCCGCCTCGCCGTCGTAGGCATGGAGGACGACGTTGTTGCACGCCTCGCTGACCACCGTCTTAAGGTTATGGAGAAGCTCCGCGTCGAAATCGAGGAGTTCGGCGACGGCGGCGAGCATCCCGCGCACGAGGATGAGTGATTCGGGCCGACTCTCCAGCTCGAGCTTGACTTTGGGCACCGTCCGTTCACATCCAGTCTCCGATGGCGCGCACGTCCTCAACGACGGCGCTCTCGCGTCCGCCTCGCGGCGTGAGCATCGGCTTGGCTGGCTAGCCGGCCGAAATCGACGGCTGAGCTTCGGGCTCGGTCAGCTCTCTCAGCTTCTCCAGCGCCCCGCGCAAGATCCGCGAGACCTGCATCTGAGAGACGCCGATGAGCTCGGCGATCTGGGTCTGGGTCCGGTCCTCGACGAAGCGGAGGATGAGTACGCGGCGCTCGCGTGCAGAAAGACTGCGCGCGGCGGCGCTGATCGTCACGCTTGCCTCGACGAGCTCGAAGCGCTCGTCGTCCTCGCCGAATGTGTCCCCCAGTGTTCCTGATCCGCCCTCGCCGTCATCATGCGGAGTGTCCAGAGAAACGCTGTGGTGCGCCGCTGCGGTCTCCAAGCCCTCGAGGACATCTTCGATGCTGAGCTCGGTGTACTCGGCGAGCACTCCGACACTCGGGGCGCGACCGTGCTTGACCGTCAGCTTCTGGTAGGCGTCCTCGACACGCAGCGCCATCTCCTGGGCACCGCGGGGGACATGCACCGACCAGCCGAGATCACGGAAGTAGCGCTTGAGCTCGCCGAGGATCGTCGGCACCGCGAACGAGGAGAACGCCGTTCCACGTTCGGGGTCGAACCGGTCCACGGCCTTGACGAGACCCAGGGAAGCGACCTGGAGAAGGTCGTCGAAAGGCTCGCGGGCGCCGGCGTACCGGCGGGCAAGCTTGCGCGCCAGCGGGAGAAACC
>DATCEM010000022.1:0-2512 GCA_036510175.1 Solirubrobacteraceae bacterium
CCGGCCGCGCCCACGAGCGCGACGACGGCGCCGACGAGGAAGATCTCGTTCAGGCCGGCGACGAAGCTCGATCGCACCACCGCGCCCACCGCGGCGCGCGAGCGCGGGGGCAGGTGGGTGATCGCCTGCTGTATCTGGCCGTTGGCGATCGCGGTGGCGATCGCGTGGGTGCCGCTCTGGTGGAGGGCATGTAGCCCCGAGGCGACGTGGGTGCGCACCACGCTGGTGAAGATCGACCCGAGGGCGGCGATACCGGTGGCGATCCCCACCTGACGGAAGGTGCTGTTGATCCCCGAGCCCATGCCCGCCTGGCGGGGCGGGACGACGGCGATGGCGGTCGAGGCGAGCGGCGGGTTGATGAGCCCGACGCCGACGCCGCCGACGATGAAGCCCACCAGCAGGTGCGTCCATTCGGAGCTCGCCGTCAGACCGCGCATGAGGAGCAGGCTGAGCCCGACGAGCGCGAGGCCTGCGCCCATGAGCAGACGCACCGGGACCACGGTGGTCAGGCGTCCGGCGATCCCCGAGGTGATGAGGATCGCGCCCGAGAGGGTGAGCAGCCGCAGTCCGGCGCCGAGCGGCGAGAGTCCGAGGAGGTCCTGGAGATAGAGCGTCAGGTAGAGGAACATCGCGAAGATCGATGCCGAGAGGGCGAAGGCGACGAGCGAAGCGCCGTCGAAGGCCGGGCGGCGCAGGAGGCCGAGATCGAACATCGGCGCGCGCTGGCGGTGCTCGACGACGACGAAGGCGGCGATGAGTACGACGCTCGCCACGAGGCATCCTTCGACCAGGGCGCTGCCCCAGCCCTTCTGGCTCGATTCGATCAGGCCGAGCACGAGCGCCGAGAGCGCGCCGGTGAAGGTGACGAAGCCGGGGATGTCGAGGCGCGCTCCCTGGGGATCACGCGACTCCTCGAGCTTGGTGAGCGTGAGCGCGAGGGCGACCACCCCGATGGGGACGTTGACGAGGAAGATCCAGCGCCAGCTCAGTCCGTCGGTTAGTGCTCCGCCGATCACCGGCCCGATGGACACCGCGGCTCCGGTCACCGCGCCCCAGACGCCGAAGGCGATTCCCCGCTCGGCCCCGCGGTAGGCGTTCCCCAGGAGCGCCAGCGAGGTGGCGAACATCATCGCTCCGCCGACGCCCTGCAGGCCGCGCGAGAGATTGAGCATGAGCGGCGACTGCGCGAGGCCGGAGAGCAGGGATGCGGCGGAGAACACCACAAGCCCGATGGCGAAGATCCGCCGGCGCCCGAGCAGGTCCGCGAGCGAACCCGATGTCAGGAGCAGGGCCGCGAGGGTGAGCGCGTAGGCGTCGATCACCCATTGCAGATCGACGAAGCTCGAACCCAGGCCGGCCTGGATCTTGGGCAGGGCGACATTCACGATCGTGACGTCGAGCAGCAGCATGAACGTGCCGATGCAGACGGTGACCAGGGTCCACCACTTTCGATCCATCAGGTGCCTCCGTGGATTGCCAACGATCCTCAGCATACAGGATCATCAGCTACACTGATCGTCTGTGTCGCTAACCAATCGTGACCATTCGATCGTCCCGGCGCGGCTCGCGCAATGGCCGGGGTTCCTCCTGGCACGCGCCCACGTGCGCTCCCACGCTGCGTTTCAGGATGCGCTCGGGCCGCTCGGGCTGACACCTAAGAGCTTCGGGGCGCTCAACGTGATCATCGACGCCGGCCCGCTAAGCCAGGCCGCGGTCGGCGAGACCCTGCTCATCGACCGCACGACCATGGTCGCCCTGGTCGACGAGCTCGAACGCGCCGGCTACGTCGAGCGCCGGCGCAGCATCGTCGACCGCCGCGTTCACGCCCTCGAGGCGACATCCGCGGGCAAGAACGCGCTGCGCGCGGCGGAGCGGATCGCGCGTCGCACCCACGACGTGATCCTGGCGGGCCTGGATGCTGGCGAGCGCGACCAGCTGGTGGCCCTCCTCGCCCGGATCGCCGGCTGAGCCGGGCGGAAGCTCAGGCCTCGCCGTCCCAGTAGTCGACGGCCTGGCCGAGGCGCAGGCGCTCGCCCGGCCAGGGCCACACGCCGACCTTCTCACTGTCGGGGTACACGCAGATGCTCAGCTCGTTGACCGGCAGGGTCGAGAGCATGAGGATCCGCACGACGGCGCCGGTGTGATTGGTCACCTTGTGGGCGCCGCCGGGACCGACTCCGAAGCACACGACATCGCCCGGCACGAGCTCGTGCTCCCCCTCGGGGTCGCGCAGGGTCGGGGCGCCGGCGAGGACGAAGAGCCACTCCTCCTCGACGCCTTCGAAGTGGTACGGGCCGGCGCTGTCCCCGGGATCGATCTCGTACACCGACGCGCCGAGTCGCTCGGCGCCGAGCCTCGGGCCGAGCTCGGCCATCCGGCTCTGGTAGCCCGGCGGATAGGCGGGATTGCCCTCGACGGCGACGTCGTAGAGGTTGAGCGGCTCGGTCATCCGGCCTGCCAGTCGCCGACGGCGTCGGCGCCGCGGAAGATCTTGCCCGGGGGATAGACGGCG
>DATCEM010000023.1:0-2620 GCA_036510175.1 Solirubrobacteraceae bacterium
CCGCGTGCCCGCGGACGGTACGCCCGACGCGTAAGGGCGCGCCACCGTCGTGATCGTCGTGAAGGTGGCCCAGGTGGAATCGAGTCCGAAGCGCTGCTCGAGCTCGGCGCCCGAGACCTCACGGTTGCCCTCACCACCCACGACCTTGGCGGTGATGATCCGCGGCGAGACGCCGTGCGCGAGGCCGATGATGACGACGAAGGCGCCGTCGAGGAGACCGTGGAGCTTCGACGTGGCACGGGCGGCGGTGAGCTCCACGAGCCAGCGATGGTTCGGGTTGGCGCCGGCGCCGTCGTAGGGGTCGGGGACGCCGCGCAGCCAGGGGTCGGGCGTGGATCCGGGCCAGACGCTCTCGTTGTTCTCCGTGTGCCCGCCGGAGCTGCTGAAGAAGTAGGTGACCGCCGGCCGGCCGTCGTAGGTGACGACCCGCCCCCGGGTGGCCGCGACCGCGGCATCAGAGCGCGGAGTCTCGGCGCGCACGCCCCCATACATCTGCGAGCGCGTGTCGGAGTACTGCTGGAAATCCGAGCCTCCGGCATCGGTGGTGATGGCGTACGTTCGTGCCGCCACCGCCTGCGCCTCGAGGGCCTGCATCGACCAGCCCGAGGGCATCTCCGCGGCGACGACGCCGCGGACATAGTCGTCGAGTCCGACTGCGTCGATGGTCTCCACGCGCCCCGGCGCGGTCGGCCGGAACTCCAGCGACCCGCGGTAGTCGCCGAGTCCGGGGATGGTCAAGGGCCCCGGCCCGGTCACGGTCAGCGGAACGGAGAAGCTCCCGAGGAGCTTGCCGTCGGTCTTGACCACGGCGAGGCGCCCGCCCGCGAGCGCGCGAACGTCATAGGTGAGCGCCGGCCGGAGCTTCACGGCGCCCGCCCGGGTCGCCCCCCTGAACGCCGCGCCCCGGGTCGCGAGGAGGACGGTGACGATCTCATGAGGATCGACGGCGCCGAGCGAGGTGCCCGTGTAGTAGTGCGCGAGGATCGAGCGATAGTTCCTCCCGTGCAGCGCGTAACCGTAGGCGCCGTACTGGCTCATCCCCACCCCGTGTCCGAAGCCGGCTCCGCGGATGAAGATCTCGCCGGCGGCCGAGGCGGACCCGGCGAGCGCGAGTGAGGACAGCAGCGCGAGCAGGGCGCTAAGGTGTCGTGCGTAGGCGATTCGGGTAGAGCCCCGGCTAGACACCGCAGGGTCTCACAGTCCTATTGGGGAGGAAGATATGCACGGCAGTGACGCATCGGGTCCGCGGTCGCGACGACGCAGGCTACCGACGTTGACCACCGGTCTCGCCGTCGCGTTCGCGATTTCCGGCGTGGCTGCCGCGCAGGCTTCGGCGGCGGCCATCGCGGTCACTCAGGCATGCGTCGTCAACGCCAACCCGGCCGAGGGATCGCCGATGACCGTGAACGGCACAGGCTTCACGGCGGGGGACTCGATCAATCTCCAGACCGTCACCGGCGACGCCTTCGGCACCGCGACGGCCGACGTCAACGGGAACTTTACGGCCACGTTTGCGGCCCCCACCCTGAGCACGCCCAATCCCGCGGCGGGAGCGTTCACCCTCCAGGCCATGGACGAGACCGACGGGGTGACCACTGCATCGACGACCTTCGACGTAGCGAATCTCGCCGTGGCCACCAACCCGGCCCGTGCGAAGCCCAACAAGAAGGTGACCTGGTCGTTCTCCGGGTTTACGAGCGGCGCCCAGATCTACGCGCACTACCTGCACGGGAAGAAGGTCACCGCGACGATGAGGTTCGGCCGCGCGGGCGGCCCCTGCGGCGTGCTGAAGACGCGCAAGGTCTTCTATCCCGGCCACGCCAAGTACGGCAGCTACAAGATCCAGATCGACGACGCCCGCCGCTACTCGGCCACCACGTTGCCCCGGTTGGTGGCGACGTTGAAGACCCACCTCACGCTGTAGAGCACCGACTTAGAGATTTCCCTGCGCCATCTTGCGCAGGTCCATCGCCGCGTTGTAGGTCTCCTCGTCGACGCCCATCTCGTAGGCCACCTCACGCAGCGTCCGGCCCGAGCTGGCGGCCTCCTTGACGATCTCCGCGCCCTTGTCGTAGCCGATATAGGGGTTGAGCGCGGTCGCGGCGGCGAGCGTCGTCTCCGCCGAGCGATGCGTCCCTTCGAGGTTCGCCCGGGTCCCGCGGATGCACTTCTCGGCGAAGATGCGGCTCGCCGCGGTGAGCAGGCGCAGCGAATCGAGCAGGTTGCGTGCGATCAGGGGGACGCGGACGTTGAGCTCGAAGTTCCCCTGGGTTCCGGCGATGGTGATCGCGGCGTCGTTCCCGATGACCTGGGCGCCGACCTGGAGGACGACCTCGGGGATCACGGGGTTGACCTTGCCGGGCATGATCGAGGAGCCCTTCTGGAGCTCGGGAAGGAGAAGCTCGCCGATCCCCGCTCGCGGGCCAGAGCCCATCAGGGCGAGATCGTTGGCGATCTTCGTCATCGACACCGCCAGCACCTTGAGCGCGCCTGAGAGCTCGACGAGGGCATCGCGGTTGCCCTGCGCCTCGAAGGGATCTTCAGGCGCTCGGATCTCGAGACCGGTGGCCTCGGTCAGTCGGGCGCGGACCCGCGCGGCGAACTCCCTGTGGGTGTTCAG
>DATCEM010000024.1:0-5398 GCA_036510175.1 Solirubrobacteraceae bacterium
CCCGCCGTCGCGCCACTCCCCGCCGATGTACAGCTGCTTGGGAACGCCGTCGATTACCCGCTGCTCGTCCGTCGTCGTGATCGTGCTCATATCTTCAAGTTAGTCCTTGTCGAGGGGACGTCAACCGGATTAGGGTGGCGCTGGCGATGGAGCTTCGTTCAACAGTACTTCCCGCCTTGGTGGCGGTTCTCACGCTGGCGGCGTGCGGGTCGTCGGGGACGAGGACGGTGGTGGTGACCAGGGTCGCCACCACGGCGGCGGGCACGACGACGACGGCGACGACCGGGGCGATCACCACACCGGCGTCGTCCTACGGGTCGGGGACGGCGGCGACGACCACGGGCACCCTGGGCACAGCGCCGACAGCGACCGTCGATAAGGCGGCGGCGTTGCACGCCATAACCTCCAAGGCGACCGCGACCGTCCACCTCACGACCTTCCGCTCCCCGTCGGGAAACATCGGCTGCGTCGTGCTCGACGGGACGGCCCGGTGCGACATCTCGCATCGCTCGTGGAAGCCGCCGGCAAGGCCGCCAAGCTGCTCGCGGGAGGTCAACTTCGGCCAGGGGCTCCAGGTCGGCGGCTCGGGGAAGGGGACCCTCGTGTGCGCGGGGGACACGGCGCTCGATCCGATGGGCACCCAGCTCCGCTACGGAGATGCGTCGGTGGAGGGCGATTTCGCCTGCGTCAGCGCCTTCACGGGGATGACCTGCACGAACCTCACGAACGCGCACGGCTTCTTCATCTCGCGTCAGAGCTACCGGGTCTTTTAACGGCCGGTGCCCGCGGCCCAGATCGGGCCGCGGGCACCGCGCAGGTCGGTTAGGCCGCTGAGGGCACGGCGCCCGGCTCGAGCGCCACTCCCACGACCTCGTCGATGGTCATGGCGAAGTGGAACTTCATCGCCTCGCGCACTTCCTCGGGAACCTCGTCGAGGTCGCCGCGGTTGCGCTCGGGGAGGACCACATCGGTCAGTCCCGCCGCATGGGCGGCGAGCACCTTCTGCTTGACGCCGCCGATCGGCAGCACGCGACCCTGGAGCGTCACCTCGCCGGTCATGCCGACGGTGTGGCGCACGGGCCGGTCCGAGAGCAGCGAGGTCAGCGCGGTCACCATCGTCACGCCCGCGCTCGGTCCGTCCTTGGGGATCGCTCCCGCCGGGACGTGGACGTGGAACGTGCGGTCCTCGAACACCGAGGGATCGATGCCGAGCTCTCCCGCGTGCCCGCGGACGTAGGACAGGGCGATCTGGGCCGACTCCTTCATCACGTCGCCGAGCTGGCCGGTCAACGTGAGTCCGGGCTTGCCCGGCATCGCCGTGGCCTCGATGAACAGCACGTCGCCGCCGGCGCCGGTGACCGCCAGGCCGGTTGCCACTCCGGGGACCGCAGTGCGAATCGCGGATTCCTGGAAATGGCGCTGGCGACCGAGCGCGTCGCGGACGACGTCGAGGTCGATCGCTACCGGCACCGTCTTAATGCCCGAGGCGATCCCCGTTGCCGTCTTGCGCAGCAGCGTTCCGAGATCGCGCTCGAGCTGGCGGACGCCGGCCTCACGCGTGTACTCGGTCGTCACCGTGGTCAGCAGCTCGTCGGAGATCTCCACCTCCTCGGGCCGCAGCCCATTGCGCTCGATCTGACGTGGCCACAGGTAACCGCGCGCGATCGCAACCTTCTCGGAGGTCGTGTATCCGTCGAAGCGGATGACCTCCATGCGGTCGAGCAGCGGGCCCGGGATCGTGTCCGCGACGTTCGCGGTCGCGATGAACATCACGCCGCTGAGGTCGAGCTCGATATCGAGATAGTGATCGCGGAAGCTGTGGTTCTGCGCGGGGTCGAGGACCTCGAGCAGCGCCGAGCTCGGATCGCCACGCCAGTCGGCGCCGACCTTGTCGACCTCATCGAGCATGATCACCGGATTCATCGTGTCCGCGTCCCTGAGCGCACGCACGAGCCTGCCGGGCAGGGCTCCGATGTAGGTGCGCCGGTGGCCGCGGATCTCCGCCTCGTCGCGGACGCCGCCGAGCGACATCCGGACGAACTCCCGGCCGGTGGCGCGCGCGATCGACTCGCCGATCGACGTCTTGCCGGTACCGGGCGGGCCGATCAGGGTGAGGATCGCGCCGGAGCGCCGGTCCTCGGTGATCCCGCGCTCGACGCGGAGCTTCTTGACCGCGATGTACTCGACGATCCTGTCCTTGACGTCCTCGAGGCCCGCGTGGTCGGAGTCCAGCACCTCGCGTGCGTGCACGGGATCCAGGCGCTCCTCTGAGCGCTTGCCCCACGGTATGGCGATGAGCCAGTCGAGATAGGTACGGATCACGCTCGACTCGCCGCTCTGCTCGCCCATCCGCTCGAGACGGCCAAGCTCCTTCTCGGCCTGCTCCCGCGCATGGTCGGGCATCCCGGCCTCTTCGATCTTGGTCCGGTACTCGTCGACGATCGAGCCGTCATCCTCGCCCAGCTCCTTACGGATCGACTCCATCTGCTTGCGCAGGAAGTAGTCGCGCTGCTGGCGCTCGGCTCCGTCTTGGACGTCGTCGCGGATCCGCTTGCGCACCTGGAGCTCGGCCAAGCGCTCGCGCTGATAGCCGAGGGCAAGCTCGAGTCGCTCGGTGATGTCGAGCGTCTCCAGCAGGCGGACCTTCTCGGGGTAGGTGATCTCGGGGGAGTAGCCGCTCGTGTCGGCGAGCATGCCGGGCTCGGTGATCGAGCGCACGAAGGCCGAGATGCGGCCATCGTCCCCGCGGATCTCGAGGATCTCCTCGACCACGGCGCGGTATTCCCGCTCGAGCTCGCGGGTCTTGCCGTCCACGGGCGAGCTGTCGGGGCGTTCATCGACCTCGACGTAGAGACGGCCGTCGGGCAGCGTGTGAGCGGCACCGGCGATGCCGCGGTGGAGTCCCGTCAGCGCGACGGCGCGAGCGCCACCGGGCAGCCGGACGCGCTCGCTGGCTTCGGCAACCGTGCCGACGCTGGCGAACGCCTGCTCGTGACGCGGCACCAGCAGCACGCGCTCATCCTCGCCGGCATCGACGGCGAGCGTCAGCGACATGCCCGGGAAGACGACGGCGTCGTCGAGCGGGACGAGAAGTAGTCGGCTCATAAGATTGTTCACTTTCGCTAGTTGCTTACGACTGGTAAGTGAAATGATACCACCCATGATCGCCGGCGACTAGCGGATCTCAGTCCGCCCGACTGAGATCTTAGCTGGTGGGTGCCTGCGCTTCCGTGGATCGGCTCACGCCCCCGCGCGCAGTGGGCTCACCGACCCTCCCCCGAGCCGCCGACTCGGGGACCGGTCCCCCTCCTTGGTCGCTTGAATAACATGCCCGCTCGGTGAAACCGTTCTCGATCCAAATCGATGCGACGGGCGACATGGTGAGGATCGAGTTCGAGGGCGAGCTCGACATCGCGACCACGTCGGGCGCCGAAGCCGAGCTCCGGCGCGTGGAGCAGAGCGGCGCCCGGGTGATCGTCCTCGACCTTCGTGGGCTCACGTTCATGGACTCGACGGGGCTGCGGCTGCTCGTCTCCGCGGACGCCCGGGCCCGTGAAGCAGACCGCCGGCTGGCGATCGTCCGCGGATCGGCCGCCGTTCAGCGCGTGCTCGAGCTCACGGGCCTCGACGCCCGGCTTGACGTGATCGACGACCCCGCCGAGGCGGGGGACGATCAGGCTACGGGCTGATCCTCGAGCTGCTGATCCTCGAGCTGATCTCCGAGCGGGTCCCGGCGGTCGATCTCGCAGACAACCCTGGTACTGCCGTTCCGCTCGACCCACCAGCGGTCCGCGATCGAGTCGAGGACGCGAAGACCCCAACCGCCCGCGGGGTCGCTGGACAAGGGACGGTCCGCGGGGTCGAAGCCCCCACCGGCGTCCGACACCACGAGCGTGATCCGGTCGGGACCCAGGGCTATGGTCAGCGTCGCAGCGCGATCGTCAGCTGCGCAGTGGCGCAGGACGTTGGTGACGAGCTCGCTGGCGACGAGGCTCAGCTGCGCGCGCAAGGGCGCCGGAAACGAGCCGAGCAGGTCGTGGACGGTGCGGCGGGCGACAGCCGGTGCCGAGAGGTTGTCCGGGAGCCGTAGCTCCGCGTGCGCGAGATCGCCAGCGGGGTGCGGAGGGGAGGTAGACATTGAAACTGACCCCAGTGTTCCCCTTAGCGGGGAGTCTCGAACCCTCCTGGTCAGGAGAGCATCGCGTAAATCTCGCCGAGCTCAGGCGGCGCCTCGCCACGCAGCACCCAGGTCCCGTCGTCGCGCCGGGCGACGAGACCCTGCTGGGTCAGCTCCTTGAGTGCCGTAGTGACGGTGGGTCGGCGGGCCCCGACGAGGCATGCAAGCAGCCTGTGCGTGAGCTGCAGGGGAAGCACGATGCCTTCCGGGGAGACCCGGCCCCAGCGCTCGGCGAGATGCCACAGCTGCAGGAGCAGCCTGGTCTCGACCCGCTGCAGGCTGCGGATCGCGAGCTGGACGGCGAGCGAGCGCGAACGACTCATCGCCCGGGTGAACAGGGCGGTGGTGAGCTCGGGCCAGCGCGCCGTGCGGGCGACGAACCGGCGATCGAGGATGGCGATCCTCGCCGTGTCGAGCACGGTCCAATTGACGGATGGCTGGCTGATTGACAGGTGGGCGGCGCCGTCCCAGGGACGGAGGATCTCGCCCTCGCCGATGAGCTCGGTGAACGAGGCGCCCCCAAGCTTCAGGTCGCGCGAGAGGATGCCATCGATGACGAGCAGGCCCAGAGCGCCTCGCGGGTCGACGATGTCGAGCGCGTCGGCGGGCCAGTCCCCGGGAGCGAGCGTCTCCACGGCGGCGATCGCGTGTGCGCGTGCCGCCGCCGCCCGCTCCGGGTCCATGTCCTGGGCCAGATCGGGGTCGAGGTCGAGGATCGCGACCGCGCGGCGCTGACGGGGCTCGTGCACGGTTAGATCGGGGCCGCCGGACGATTCGTAGTCGGCGGATATGGCGAGACGTGGTCGCAAGGTCAGGCTAAGTGTTGCCCGCATGGTGAGTTCGCAAACCGTTGAGGGATGCGATCTGTGAAAATGTCGGCCATGAATGACGCCCCGATTAGGGGGAATTCGACCGATCCGACGCCCCACGACGTGCTCGCGGCCGAGGAGTTCGCGCTGCCTGCGTCCGATCCGAGCATCCGCCACCCACCGGTGGCGCTGCCCGAAGATCCGTCCGGAATCGCCGAGCCACATGACGTGCTCGCGGCCGAGGAGTTCGCGCTTCCGGCATCGCCGCCCCATCCCGGCCGTCCCGACATCGGCTTGACGCGGCGTGCACCGCGACCCGGCGGCGCCCTCCTCGCCGTCCTCGGGCTCCTGATTGTGCGCAGGATCCGGCGCCGCCGGGCGCGCGACACCGCCTAGCGGCGGCGGCGGCTGG
>DATCEM010000025.1:0-2850 GCA_036510175.1 Solirubrobacteraceae bacterium
AGACGAGCCGGAGTGACCGTGCGCGCGCCCCGGGACCACCCCGGGGAGCGGGGCATCACCTGACCCGGCGAGCCCGAGTTACGCGGCCGCAGGCTGCTCAGCGGGCCGGGTAGCGTCCGCGGCATCCCCGGAGGAGGCGGCGGCGTCCTCGGCCTCAGGCGGCTTGGCCCCCTCGCGCGCCCACGGCTCGTCGAACTCGACGCGCCACTTGCCCTCCTCGTTCTGCATGAGCGCGAGTCGCGCCCGGAAGCTCTTACCCGAGCGGCCCTTGAACCCGGTGACGGCGCGCTCGGTCCGGCCGGTCTTGATCAGCTCCTTGCCCACCGCGACGGGCAGCTGCTTGCCCGCCTTGGACTTCCAGATGACGAAGCCGCAGCCCGGGTCCTCCCGCGACCAGCACGAGTAGCCCTTGCGGTTCTCGTTGATGTCCCGGCCGCACACCGGGCAGGGACCGAGGTTGGCCCGCGGAATCCGGACATCCTTGAGCTTGGCGTCGAGCTCACCCACCGTCGACTCGGTGAACTTGACGATGTCGCCCATGAACGCCTCGCGGGAGTCGGTGCCGGTCTCGATCTTGGCCAACCGATGCTCCCAGTCGCCGGTGAGGCCGGGGCTGGTGAGCGGGTGCTCGCCGAGCAGACGGACGACGTTCAGTCCCTTCTCGGTCACCACCAGGGCGCGGGCGTCGCGCTCGATGTAGCCGACCTGGAGCAGGCGCTCGATGATCGCCGCGCGGGTGGCCGGGGTGCCGATTCCCGAGTCCTTCATCGCCTCACGCAGCTCGTCGTCGTCGACGAGCTTGCCGGCGGTCTCCATGGCGGCGAGCAGCGCGCCCTCGGAGTAGCGCCGGGGCGGCTTGGTCTCCTTCTCCTCGGCGGCGATCTTCTCGACCGAGGAGGTCTCGTCGCGCTGGAGCTTGGGCAGCCGCTGCTCACGACCCTCGTCCTCTTCTTCGGGACGCTCCGCGTCGGCCTCCTCGCCGTAGACGCCGCGCCAGCCCGGCACGAGCATGACCTTGCCCCGCGTGCGGAAAATGTGCTCCGCCACCGTCGTCTCGATACGGGTGTTCTCGAACACCGCCTCGGGATGAAAGACGGCCAGAAACCGTCGGACGACCAGGTCATAGATCCGCTTGTCGTCGTCGTTGAACTTGTCGACGGGATGGCTCGCGTCGGCGCGGGTGGGGATGACCGCGTGGTGGTCGGTGACCTTGGCGTCGTTGACGACGCGCCCCAACGGCAGCACGTCGAGACCGAGCACGTATTGGGACGCGGCGGCGTACTCGCGCTGGCCTCCGACGAGCTCGGCGATCGGCTTGATGTCGGCGACCATGTCGCTGGTGATGTAGCGCGAGTTGGTGCGCGGGTAGGTGAGCGCCTTGTGCTCCTCGTAGAGCCGCTGGGCGGCGCCGAGGGTCCGCCGCGCGGAGAAGCCGAAGCGGCTGTTGGCTTCGCGCTGCAACGAGGTGAGGTCATACAAAAGCGGTGCGCGTTCCTTGCGCTGGGTCTTGTCGAGCTTGGTGATCGTGCCCATCTGATCGCGGGCGGCGTCGACGATCGCCTTTGCTTCCTCGGCGGTCTTCAGGCGCGGATGGGCGCCGGCGTGGTAGCGGCCCTCATACACCCGTCCGGCGGGCTCGGCGACCGCCCGGAAGGAGGCGTCGACCAGCCAGTAGGGCTCGGGCGTGAACGCGCGGATCTCCTCCTCGCGCCGGGCGAGGATCGCGAGCGTCGGGGTCTGCACGCGGCCCAGCGAGACCGCCCCGTCAAACGAGGAGCGCAGGCGGATCGTGGCCGCCCGGGTGGCGTTCATGCCGACGATCCAGTCGGCCTCCGAGCGCGAGCGGGCCGCGTCCTCGAGCGTCGCCAGCTCCGCGCCAGGTCGCAGCGAGTCAAACGCGGCCTGGATCGCGGACTTCGTCATCGAGTTCAGCCACAGCCGCTGCACGGGCTTGCGCGAGCCTGACTTCTCATACAGGTAGGCGAAGATCAGCTCGCCTTCGCGCCCGGCGTCGCAGGCGTTGACGACATTGTCGATGTCGTCGCGCCCCAGCTGGCGCTTGACGACGTTCATCTGCTTCTTGGAGCGCTCATCACGCACGACGAGCTTGAAGTGCTCGGGAACGATCGGCAGATCGGCCATCCGCCACTTCTTGAACTTCTCGTCGTACTCGTCGGGATCGGCCAGCTGCACGAGGTGGCCAACGGCCCACGTGACCACGTGGTCGGGCCCCTCGAGGTACTCCTTGTGGTTGCTGAAGGCTCCCGGCAGTACCCGCACCAGGTCCTTGCCCACGGATGGCTTCTCAGCGATGACGAGCGTCTTGGACATAGGCCGCCGAGAGTAGCGCCCACGACAAATGACGCTTCAAGCGCCCCCTTAACGGCCGCCGATGCTGGCCAGGGTCTCGGCTCGGCGGGCGACCAACGGCAGGTCGAGCACCGACGCGGTGTCAGCCGCCTGCTCGATCAGACGCCGCGCGGCCGGCCAGTCCCCGCCGGCTCCCAGCGCGGAGGCGTGGTCCAGCCGCGCGTGGGCGAGGTGCACGGGGGCCCTCATCGCCGCGCTGGCGTCAACCCCGTGGCGCAGGTGCTCGAGCGCCAGTTCGCGCTCGCCGATGGTCAGCGCCAGGCGCCCCAGGTAGCGCGCAGTGGACCCGAAGCAGACCGCTCCGTGACCGATCACGACGTTCGAGTCGCGGTAGGGCTCGAGCATCTCGTAGAGGCGGTCGGCGTGCTCGACGTCCTGGAGATCGGCGGCCACGTCGGCGAGCAGCGCGAACGTGATCATCCAGTCGCCATCCGGCGGAACGGCGGAGAACTCCTCGGCCATGCCGGCCAGGAGCTCACG
>DATCEM010000026.1:0-2132 GCA_036510175.1 Solirubrobacteraceae bacterium
CGCCCACGAGGGCGAGAGCGAGGTCGAGTCGCCTCCGCTGCCCGCCCGAGAGGGTCCGCGCCGTCGCGTCCTCCTTACCTTCGAGCCCGGTGAGCGCGATCACCTCGTCGACGTCCCGAGGATGTGGATACATGGAGCCGAAATGCGACAGTGCCTCGCGAACGCGGATGTGGCGGTACAGGCCGGTGCTCTGGAGGACGATGCCCACGCGGGCGCGGAACTCACGGGGCCGCTCGCCCGGGTCGAAGCCGAGGACGCTGACCTCGCCCGCACTGCGCGCGCGGTAGCCCTCGAGGATCTCGACCGTGGTGGTCTTCCCGGCCCCGTTGGGACCGAGGAGCCCGAAGACCTCGCCTCGCCGCACGGCAAAGTCGATTCCGCGGACCGCCTCGAATTCGCCATAGGACTTGCGTAGGCCGCGCACTTCGATGGCGGTCTCGGACACGGGCAGGATCATGTCATCCGGGGGTGGCCAGCGCGCTGGGGCGCCGGTCGGGCCCGCGCCTGAGAAGGGCTAGGACTGGTCGAAGCCGGCCAGTGCGTGCGGCAAGCCCACGCGCCGGAGCACCCTGGGCAGCGGGAGCCGGTGCAGGACGGGCTGGAAGGCGTTGTCGCGGGCGAACGGGAGCTCGGCGTTGACGATCTCCCCGGCGGCGGCGACGACGCGCGGGTCAAGCTCCGAGCCGGCGGTGAGCTCGAGTCCGAGCAGGGCCTCGGAGTGGGAGAGCTGCTGCGACCCGGCGGCGGTCAGCTGAGCCCACTTCATCGCGACGGCGAGGATGCGGCTGTCCAGCGGGATATGGCCCGCGGCCAGGGCTCCCGGGTGACCGCCGCCGTCGTAATGCTCGCTCGCGTATCTCGCCGCGAACTCGATGTCGTGCCGATCGGACCAGCGCGCACCCGCGGCGTGCCTGTGGTGGTGGAGCAGGTGCGCGGCGCCGGCGAGCACGCGCCGACGGTCGCGGTTCAGTCGGAGAACGTCGGCGAGGGCTGTCGCATAGAGCGCCACCGCGGCGCCCTGATCGAGCCGGATGACCGAATGACGGCGGCCCAGGGCGGGGAGGAGCAGGCTCGGGATGAGGATGACCAGGCCGAAGATCACAAAGGCGGGAATGCCAACCGCTCCGAAGAGCACGACGGTGATCGTGCCGAGGAGAACATCCGCGAGGATCAGGGTCAGCACCTCGGGGAACTCGCTCCGGAGCAGCGGCCATGCGCGGTATCCCTGATAGGCCGTCCCGTAGATGACCCTGGCGATGCCGAACTGAACCACGCCCATGACGATGCCGGCCGTGAACAGCCCGGTGGCGGCGCGAGGGGCGAGCGTCATCGCGCCCGAGAGCTTGAGGACCTCGGTAGCTGCCAGCGCCGACCAGCCGTAGGAGGCGAGATTCGCCAGCGCTCCCGCGGTGAAGACCTTGTGCTCGCGCCAAATGAATCGGCTGGCGAACTCCCAGGGAAGGAAGACGATCAGGCCGGCGAGGGGCCCGGACAGGGCTACCGCGACGAGGACGAGGGCGTATCCGCCGTCGACCTTGAAGGGCACCTTGGTCTTAAAGTGGACATCCACGCGGTAGGCGCAGATTCCGAAGGCGAAGAGCATCGCCAGTAGTCCCGGGTGATGCAGGTGCGGCGCGGGGGCCAAGAAGTAGAACGCCGGCACGAGCCCGCCGGTCGCGACGCCAAGAAGCAGGAGCACGAACCTCCGCGTCCCCACCGTCCTCGCTGTGTGCTTTGCCTCTTCCATGCCTGTGCCTCGCGGTCCGAGACGCCCCTACGGCCCACCGTGATCCGCACCGACAGCATATCGGTTTCCAGCGACCAGGTAGGCATAAGCACGCGTGCGCCCGCGAAATCGCGCCCGCCGGGGACGAGTGTCGCCTAGCCAGTTGACGCTGCGAGCCTGCCAGCGATTTTCACTTCACGATCTCAGCCGTTGCGCGCGGGCATCAGAACCTCCCTGTATCTACTTGAACCTCACTAAACCTGCTTAGGCATCGTACGCGAGGCGCTTCGCGGCACTCGCTTACCCCATCGCCTTACTCGACTAACCACCTGAGGAACCGGTCCGTTTGCCGACTATCGTTGCTGCGCACGTGCGCCGCGCCTGTATCGACATCGGCTCGAACACC
>DATCEM010000027.1:0-3077 GCA_036510175.1 Solirubrobacteraceae bacterium
CTGGGGAGGATCCAGCGATCCGCGCGAAGGGCGAGGCCGATGACAAAGCTGTCGTTGACGAGGTAGTTCACCCCCGCCTCGAGGCCGATGGCAAACCCCTCGGTGCTCACCGTCACCGTGCTCACACCCAGGATCGACGGCACCGCGGGCACGTCGTTCGTGGAGAAGCGGTCGGCGATGATGAGCGCGCCGGACGTCAGCCCGAAATAGCCCTCGAACCAGCGGGACCGGAGCGGGAAGTAGCGGATCTCGCCGCCGAGGAAGAGGTAGCTGCGCGAGTGCGTGCGGGGCAGGTTTCCGGCTCCGCCGGCGTTCGGGTCCGTCGTGGGTCGTGGCGCGAAGAGGGCGCCGGCGCCGAACGCCCACTCGCGCGTCGCGCGATAGAGCAGATGAACGCCGGTCTGCACGGTGGCGTCGCCATTGCCGACGGCGCCGAGCGGCGTGGACCCACCGCGATTCGACGCCGAGATGGGCGCGGACGGCAGCGCGATGATGCCCGCCTCGGCTTCGGCCACCGTGTGCGGTCGATCGAGCAAGGAGGGGTGCTCTTGCCTCGTCTCGGTGGACGATTCGATCGTCGTGTGCGGCGGCGGGGGCGAGGTCTCGTCGGCGGAGGCGGGCCCGGCCCCGAGAAGCACCGATGCGACCAGCAGGAGCGGCGTCGCGCGCATCGTGCATTCGAGCCTACACGATGGATGGCAGCGAGGTGACTACAGCCACTTGGAGCTGTCGGAAGGGGCCGGCAGCGGAGGTGCGCCGCTGGCGGCTCCCGGTGCCGGCAGCGGCTTCACTTCGCCGACGATGACCGCCCGGGCCGAGCGCATCGGCGCGCCGTCCGCGCGTGCCGTGAAGCTCACCTCGAAGCGCCCGCTCTGCAGGAACGTGAACGTCGCGCGGTAGATGCCCGACCCGTCGTCGGCCACGTCGAGGTGCGTCCCGGGCGCGATGCCGGGACCCACGATGTGAAACGACGCGCCCTCGACTTTCGCCCGCCCGGGGCTCTGGATGTGCGCCGCCATGTCCACGGGCTGACCGAGGCCCGGCTTCGCGCTCGAGAGATCGACGATCGCACGCAGGGTCGCGCCGGCGGCGCCCGCCCCGGTATGGCCGCTCGCCAGCGCCGGGATGCTCTGGTCGACGACGGGCGCCAGCGTCGGAGGCTCCGCCAGCGTGGCGAGGAGAGCGGCCGCGGGGCCGTCGTTCGGATCGAGCTGCGTCGCCACCTTGGCCAGGCGCATGGCGCCCGCCGTGTCTCCCGCCGCGGCCTTCGCCCTCGCCGCCGTCACGGCGTCTACGGACGCACGCGCCCGGATGTCGAGCAGCTGCGGGTCACGCGGCGAGCGCGCGAGCCCCTTGTCCGTCAGATCGAGCACCGCGTCCCACTGCTGGCGCGCGGCGGCGTCCGTCGCCTGCGCGGCATAGTCCGCCGGATCGTGGGCATGGCCGCCGATGAGACCCGCCTTGTAGGCGAACCCGCCCATCCCCAGCATGCCGACGAGGAAACACAGGACGACCACCGCCAGCGTGCGTCCCTGGTTCCGCGGCAGCCGGAACGGCGCTTCGTCTCCGGCGATGGTCGTCTCGACGGACGACGGCGGCTTGGAGGAAGGCGGCGCCGTGCGCGAGAGCGGCGGCGCGGTGTCCCCCCGCGACGAAGAGGGCGCGCCGGCGCTGACCGGGAGCGGCGTCGAGACGGGTCCGGGCGGTGGCGTGTGGATCGCCTGCGCCCGCGGCGACGGCGTCAGCTGCTGATCGTCCATCGTCGAGTCGACATTCGACTGCGACACCGTCGGCGGCGGGACGAGCCTGGCCTGGAAGCTCTCCGGAGGCGCCCACTTGGTCGTCGCGCTTCCGGGCGTGACCATCGCCGGCTCGGGGACCTCGGTCTTCAGCACCGTGCGCGGCGAGTGCGCCGTGTCCGCCGGCGGCTCGAACGACGTCTTCGCCGCGCCGATGCGCGCCGCCACGTCGGGTTCCAGCTGCAGCTTGCTCGTCCGCTGCATGGAGGGCATCTGCACGACGCTGGTGTGCGGCCCCCGCCCCGGTCCGAGCATCGTCGGGCGGGTCAGGATGTCTTGCGCCGACATCCCGCTCTCCACCGCCGACTCGAGCAGCGCCCGCCCGAAGGTCCGCGCGTTCTCCGCCCGGTCCTCGGCCTTCTTGGCCAGGTTTCGCATCACGATGGCCGCGATGGGCTCCGGCACGTAGGCCGCGCGCGGCACGCTCTTCAGCGTCGGCGGCGGATCGTGGATCTGCTGGACGAGGAGCGCAACGGCCTGCTCGCCGTCGAACGGCGTTCGCCCCGAGAGCATCTGGTAGACCATCGTGGCGATCGAGTAGACGTCCCCCTGCGGCGAGACCCTCTCGCCCTGCGCGCCTTCGGGCGAGATGTACCGCGCGGTGCCGAAGATGAGCCCCGCCGCGGTGGCCATCGACTGCTCGCCCCAGTTGAGGCGCGCGATGCCGAAGTCCAGCACCTTGACGGAGTCGGGATCGTCCGCCCGCTTCACGAGCATCACGTTTTCGGGCTTCAGATCGCGGTGCACCACGCCTTGCACGTGGGCCTCGCCCGCGGCGTCGCAGAGCTGGAGTGCGATGTGGAGGGTGCGCGGCAGCGGCATCGCCCCACCGACCGCCGCGAGCGCGCTCTGGAGCGACAGGCCGTCGAGGTACTCCATGACGATGTAGAGCGCGCCGTCGGGCAGCTGACCCGTCAGGAGGACGTGCACCACGTTGGGGTGCGCGAGGCGCGACGCGACCTTCGCCTCCCGGTGGAAGCGCGCCACGAGCATGTGGTTGGCCGAGAGCTCGCGGTGGAGGATCTTCACCGCCACGTCCCGGTCGATGCCCTTCTGGAAGGCCCGGTAGACCCGGCCCATCGCCCCGATGCCGACGAGCTGGCGGATCTCGATGTGCCCGAGGATCTCTCGGCCTACATAGGGGTCGGTGGCGGCGGCGGCGGCAATGGCCCCGGGGGAGGTCGTCAGCGGCGCGCCGTCGAGCGAGCAGAAGAGCGCGTCGGCCGGGTAACGCGTCCCGCAAGACGGGCAGGACTTTGGCGTCGCAGCCTCTGCGGG
>DATCEM010000028.1:0-2002 GCA_036510175.1 Solirubrobacteraceae bacterium
CTCGGGGTCGGTGACATCGAGCGCGGCGCCGGCGATCGTACCCTCGTGAAGGGCCGCTGCGAGCGCGGCCTGGTCGACGATCGCTCCCCGGGCCGTGTTGACGAGGATCGCCGTGGATCGCATCCGGCGCAGCGCGCGCGCGTCGATCAGGTGACGTGTGGCGGGGGTGAGCGGACAGTGCAGGGAGACGAAGTCCGAGCGCTCGAGCAGCGCCTCGAGGGGCACCCCGGGGGCGGTGCTCGTCGCGGTGGCGAGGACCTCCATCTCGAACCCGCGGGCCCGCGCGGCGACGGCGCGGCCGATGCGACCGAGACCGACGATCCCCAGGGTGGCGCCGTGGACGCTCGGGCCCAGGTAGCGCCCCAGCTCCCAGGTGAGCCAGTCGCCGGCGCGGACGGCGGCCGCGGCCTCGGGGACCCGCCGGGCGGCGGCGAGGAGGAGGGCGAAGGTGAGGTCGGCGGTGGCGTCGGTGAGCACGTCGGGGGTGTTCCCCACGGGGATCGAGCGCGCGGTCGCGGCGGTGAGGTCGACGTTGTCGGTCCCCACCGCGTAGTTCGAGATCGCCCGCAGGCGGGGAGCGTTATCCATGAGCTCGGCGTCGACCCGGTCCGTGAGGAGCGAGATCACGCCGTCGGCTGCGGCCGTGCGCGCGAGGAGCTCGGCGCGCGGGGGCGGGAGGCGGTCGGGCCACACCTCCGTCTCGTGCTCTGCCTCCAAGCGCCCGAGGGCGGGGCCGGGGAGCCGGCGGGTGACGAAGACGCGAGCCACCCGGGGGATTGTGGCCGACGGAATTTATCGCAGGCAAATCGACCGGCCGTACGGTCCGCCGCGTCGAGTACCGTCCCGACGCGCGGGTGCCGTTCGCCCAGCGTCGGGTCGCCCTGAATTCGGGGGAGCGCGTCGCCCGGGGCCTGCGGTCAAGGCGCCGCGGCGCGCCGCCCCCACCCGAGCCGATGTCGCCAACTCTGGTCAACCCCCACGTCGTCGAACTCGTCCGGAGGGCGCCGCTCCGATGAGGCTGGTCCCCCATTCCAGAGCCGGGGCGCTGTGGCGCTTTGCCATCGCCGCGGTGATCATCATCGGCTGCGCGACGACGGCCACCGCGGTTGCGGGACTGCTCCAGATCAAGCAGTTCGCCACCTATCTCTCGGCCACCCCGGCGCTCAAGAACGCTGAGGTCGTGATCCCCAACCCGGGTCAGCCCCAGACGATCCTCATCATCGGATCCGATCACCGGGCGGGTACGTCATTCGCCTCCGCGAACACCGACACGATGATGCTCGTCCGCCTCGACCCGAGCTCGTCGACGATCAACGTCCTCTCGATCCCGCGCGACCTGAAGGTCAACATCCCCGAGGCAGGCGGCGTGGCGACCGCGAAGCTCAACAGCGCCTACTCCGTCGGCGGCCCGAACCTGCTCGAGACGGTGATCAGGCAGAACGTCTTCCCCGATCTGCGCATCAACCACATCGTCGACGTCAACTTCGGCGGCTTCGAAGATCTCGTCAACGCGATCGGGTGCGTCTACACCGACGTCGACCACCGCTACTACAACGACACCGCGGTGACCGACTACTCGAGCATCGATCTCCAGGCCGGCTACCAGAAGCTGTGCGGCGTCGACGCGCTGGCCTTCGTGCGCTTCCGCCACACCGACAGCGACATCGTCCGCAACGCGCGCCAGCAGGACTTCATCCGCTGGGCCAAGGACCAGTACGGCGTGTCCAACCTGATCTCCAACCGCGACGCGCTGCTGAAGATCTTCGGCCGGCACACGCAGACCGACCGGAGCCTGCACACCACCGACGGGCTGATCAACCTGTTCAACCTGGTCGCTTTCTCCGCCGGCCACACGATCAAGCAGATTCCCTTCCCCGCGATCTTCCTCCCCTGTCCCATCACAGCCGCCGGGCAGACGCCGTGCTACGTGTCCGGCGATCCGGGCGCCGAGGCGAGCGCGTACCGGCAGTTCATGAAGCCCACCTCCGCCCCCGTGCCCGCT
>DATCEM010000029.1:0-5176 GCA_036510175.1 Solirubrobacteraceae bacterium
TCAAGGGCAAAGGGCGCGATGAGCTCCGGCGTGCGGCCTGAGTGAACGAGCTCGGCGAGCGTCTTGCCCACGATCGGCGCGGCCTTGAACCCGTACGTCCCCCACCCCGCGCTGACGTGGAAGTTCTCCACCTCGGTGCGACCGAGGATCGGGCTGTAGTCCGGAGAGAGGTCGCACAGCCCCGCCCAGCTGCGCAGGAGCCGTGCGTGCTCGAGCTGGGGAAAGAGCTCGAGGGTGTGCCGCGTCAGATCCTGGAGGAAGTTGAGCGTCCCCTGCATGCGATAGGTCGTCCACGGCTCGATCTCCGATCCCATGACGAATTCTCCTCGGTCGGACTGCGAGATGTAGACGTGCATCTGTGAGGATACGATGACCACGTCGAGGAAGGGCTTGACCGGCTCGGTCACACAGGCCTGGAGGATATGGGTGGTGATCGGCAGCTCGACCCCGGCCATCGCGCACACGAGCGTGCTCCAGCCGGCGGTGGCGCTGATCACCTGACCGGCGCTGATCGTGCCGCGATTGGTGCGGACCGCGGTCACGCGCCCGCCCGCGACGTCGAGGCCCAGCACCTCGGTCCCCGGGTGGATCTCCACTCCGGCGCGATCCGCGCCGCGGGCATAGCCCCACACGACGGCGTCGTGGCGGATGATCCCGCCGGGCGGGTGGTAGAGCGCCCCGATGATGGGATAGGTCACGTCCTCGGAGACGTTGAGTGCAGGACACAGGCGCCCCACCTCGGCGGTGTCGACGAGACGCGAGTCGATTCCGTGGAGGCGATTGACCTCGGCCCGGTTCGCCATCACGAGCATCGCCCGGTCCGAGTGCGCCAGGGTCAGGTGGCCGCACTGGGAGAAGAGCATATTGAAGTCGAGCTCCGCCGAGAGCCCCTCGTACATGCGGATGCTCGCGTCGTAAAAGCGGGCGCCCTCGGGTGTCTTGTAGTTGGAGCGCAGGATGGTGGTGTTCCGGCCTGCCGCCCCGGAGCCGATGTAGCCCTGCTCAAGCACCGCCACCCGCCCAACCCCGAGCTGCCCAAGGTGATACGCCGTCGCCAGCCCATGCGCACCACCCCCGACGATCACCACGTCATAGCTCTCCCGAAGCTCACCCCGCCGCCGCCACATCCGTCCCGGCCGAAAGATCTCACGCATCAAGCCCGATCATAGTTCACATGGCGTGTAGCGCAATACCATTGCGCAGAGTGCAATGCCCTGCACCCCGCCCCCCCCGCCGCGCGCACTGCTCGCACGCTTAGGGAGCGATCAGCACATCGGCGCCGCCGGGGCCGCCGCCGAGGTACTCGGCGGCGTCCGCCACGACGGTCCACAGATAGTGACCGAGCGCCCAGCCGACGAGCACGAGCAGCCGCTCGGCTCCGTCGCGCAGGACGTAGCCGGGGGTGCGCGCGACCGAGCCCGGCCGGAAGGCGCCCACGGGCATCACGGCCGGACGGACGTCGATGGCACAGAAGCGCGCGAGGAGCTCGCGGGCGCCGGGACCGGCGAGCGCGAGCGCGGTGAGCCCGCACGTGAGGTCGCTCACGGTGACGGTGCCGAGAACGGCGTCGGCGGCGTCGGCCACACTGGTGCGGATCCTTGCCCCGTGCTCGGGCTCACCGAGGACGAGCACCCGAGTCGGGCTCACCGGGCACCACCACGCCTCGCCTCCGCCCGAGCGCACGGCGCGGCCCGGCTCGAGCGCGTGGCCGCCGCTCGCGGCGGCGACGATCTTGGCGAGCACCGGGGCGTGCGCCTGGAGCTCGAGCTTGAGCAGGTTCGAGCGGTCGATGAACACCGCGCGCTCGGCGAGCAGCGTGCGTTCCGCGGCGCCGTCCCCGTAGGCGATGGCGACATTCCAGCCTTCGCGCACCTGCATGCGCGCGCCGGCGGCGCGGGCGAGGCGCTCCGTCGGACTGCGGGCGATGACGTCGTCGCCCGCCGAGTCTGGCGTGAGGAAGGCCAGGCTCACGAGCGCAGCAGCTCCCCCGCCGGATCGTGAAAGGGCTCGGTGACGACCTCGGCGCTGACCCGCCTGCCGTCGTCGGCGATGGTGATGCTCGTGCCCGCGCTGGCCAGCCCGGCGGGGACCCACGCCATGCCGATCACCCGATCGAGCGTTCGCGAGCGCCGGGCGCTCGTGACCTGCCCGGCGGCGGTCCCGCCGGCGTCGAGCACTACCGCGCCCTCGGTCGGGACGTAGCCGTCCTCGAGGGCGAAGCCGACGAGCGCGGTCTCCGGGGGATGCTCTGACGCTCGCGCGAGCGCCCACTTACCGAGGAAGTTCTCCTCCTTGTCGAGCTTGACCGCCCAGGGCATGCCCGCGCCGAACGGCGTGGACTCGGAGTCGGTGTCCTGGCCGACGATGATGTGCTGCTTCTCCAGGCGCAGGATGCGCTGGGGCTCGAGACCGAACGGGCGGATGCCCTCCGGCGCCCCGGCGGCGAGGATGGCGTTCCACACGTCCTCGCCGTAGGCGGCGGGGAAGTGGATCTCGTAGCCCAGCTCGCCCACGAACCCGATCCGCATGAGCAGGCTCTGGACCCCGCAGACACGGGCCTGACGCGAGTCGAGGTAGCCGAACGCCTGCGCCGAGCAGTCGGCGTCGGTGAGGCGGCTGAGGATGTCGCGGGCCCGCGGGCCCGCGAGGTTGACCGCCGACAGCGCCTGGGTGAGGTCACTGAGATGGACGTCCATCCCCCAGTCCGCCAGCCACCACGAGAACCACTGCTCGACCGCGCCGGCGCCGCTCGAGGTCGTCGTCACGTAGAACGTCTGCTCGTCGATCCTTCCGATCGTGCCGTCGTCCATGATCCGCCCCGCGTCGGAGGTGAGCACGCCGTAGCGTATGCGTCCCGGCTTCAGGTTCGACAGACGGTTGGGGTACAGGCGGTCGAGGAACTCGCCCGCGTCCGGACCGCGGACGAGCAGCTTGCCCAGGGTCGAGACGTCGATCAGGCCGGCGGCGCGGTGCACGGCGAGCGCCTCCCCCTCGGGGTCACCGTAGTCATAGGCCCGGCGCCAGTCGCCGGCCCAGCGCACCGTCGCGCCGAGCTCACGGTGGCGACCATGCATCGAGGAGCGCTTCCCCGGCTCGATCGGCCGGCCCGCAAGCGCGCCCAGCGGCACCGTCGACCACGGCGGCCGAGCCGTGGTCATCCCCACCTGCTCGAGATCCTGCCCGGTCTCGCGCGCCATCAAGCGCACCGATGAGAGCTGACACATCCGACCCTGACACGGCCCCATCATCACCGTGGTGAAGCGCTTGCACAGCTCGATCGAGTCGTAACCCTCCTCCACGCTGCGGTGGATGTCCTTGGCGGTGACGTCCTCACACAGGCAGACGAAGGCCCGGCCGCGGCGCGAGTCGGCGGCGACCGGCGGGATCGCCTCGAGGGGTGGGGCGAGGGCGGGGTCGTCCAGGCGTGCCCGCAGCGCGTCGCGGCGCGTCGCCGGGTCGCCGTCGGCTTCGGCTTCGGCTTCGGCCTCGAGCCCGGCGAGCTCGCCCGAGGCGGCGGCCTCCTCGGCGCCGCCGTGGCCCGCCACCTGGCCGGCGACGGAGACCCCGGGGGGCAGCTCGGTGATCCCGAAGTGACCGCGGCCGGGGTCGTAGCCGCTGCGTCCGCCGGCCTGAAGGATCAGCGAGGTGGCCGGGGACTCACCGCCGCTCACCACCACGAGGTCGCAGTCGAGCTCGAGGCGCATCGACCCGCTCCCTGGCGTGCCCGCCAGCGGCTCGAGCACCGCACCGGTGACCGCGGTGCGGCCGCGGGCCTGCACCACCGTCCATCCGCTCAACGCCTCGATGCCCGCTGCGCGCAGCCTGGCATCCTCGCCCGCCGGGGCGGGCCGCAGGTCGGCCACGGCGAGAACCTCGACCCCGACCGCGCGCAGCGCGAGCGCCGCGTCGACCCCGCGCTCTGAGGTCGTCGCCACCACCGCGCGGCCCCCCGGGCGCACGCCGTAGAGCCTCGCCAGGCGCAGCGCAGCGCCCGAGAGCATGACCCCGGGGACGTCGTTGCCGGCGAACACAAGTGGCTGCTCGATCGCTCCGGTCGCGTAGATGTGACGGCGCGCGCGCACCTGATGCAGGGTGTCGCCCTGCCAGATCGCCACCAGGCCATCGAAGTGCCCGAGAGCGGGGGCCGAGCAGAGGATCTCCACCCCCGCCTCGCGCGCCCGTGCGGCGAGCGCGCGCGCCTGCTCGTGCCCGCCTTCGTAGAGCAGGCGGCCCCCGGGCTCCGGGCCCTCCTCGGCGAGGACGACGTCGGCCCCGAGCTCGGCCGCCGCGATCGCCGCGCTCAGTCCGGCGATCCCTGCGCCGACGACGAGCACGTCAGCGTGGCGGCGCCGGTACTCGGTGCGCCAGCTCCGCTCGGACTGGACCCGCGGGAGCCGGCCGAGCCCGGCAGCGTGACGGAGCACCCACTCGTACAGGGGCCACAGCCGCCGCGGGCGGATGAACGTGTGGTAGTAGAAGCCGGGCGGGGTGAACGTCCCACCGAACCGGTCGATGGCCGCCATGACGTCGCGCTCGAGCCCCGGCCACGCGTTCATGTGCTGTACCCGCTGGCCCTCGCGGACGGGCTCGGTGCACGCCCGCACCCCGGGCGCGCCGTCGACGGCGACCAGGCAGTTGGGGCACTGGCCGGCACAGCACTGAAGCCCGCGCGGGCGGTGGTACTTGAAGCTCCGCGAGAACGTCCGCCGGCCCGCGGCGTAGAGCGCCGAGGCGATCGTATCCCCGGCCAGCGCCGCCACGGGCCGGCCGTCGAAGGTGAAGGTGATCGGCCGCGTCCGGTCGATCCGCTCCGCCGCCTGCGTGGGGAGGCGGGTCATTGCGGCGCCTCGAGGTTGAGCTCGCCCGGCAGCCCGACCCGCAGCACCTCGTTCGTGCGCGTGTCGCGGTCGGCCTGGAACCAGGCGCGGCAGCCCGAGCGGTGGTACCACCACTCCCGCTGGACGCCGGCGACGTTGCGGCGGAAATAGTTGTATTCGCACAGCTCGCGGAGCGTGGGCTCGCCCCGGGGCCGCCTGCTCACCTCGCCACCGAAGGCGAAATCGGTTACCTCGCGGACGCCGCAATGAGGACACGTGAGCACGAACGACACTTAGTGGCCCTCCTCGCAAATACGGCAGCATTCGAGCGGCCCCTGGCGTCGCCCGGCGGCGTCCTC
>DATCEM010000030.1:0-3672 GCA_036510175.1 Solirubrobacteraceae bacterium
GCCCGATGTCCGTGGCCACCCTGGTCGTCGGCCTGCAGCCCGACACCACCTATCACTTCCGTGCGATCGCCATCCAGGGCGCGGCCGAGACCTCGGGCGAGGCCAGCGGCTACACCGGCGACGACGTGACGTTCAAGACGCTCGCCTCCGGGTCGAACGCGAACAACGGCGAGAGCGCCGGCAAGCACGCGAAGGCTTCGTTGCGCAGCCACACCCTCGCCGTGCGCCACGGCGCCGTCCAGATCCCCTGGGGTTGCTCGGGATCGAGCGGTGCGGTGTGCAAGGGCAAGATCTCGCTCAGTGTCCACGGCAAGAGCTGCGGCAGCGGAACCTTCACCGCCTCGACGGGCCGCCACCACAGCGTGCGCGTCGGGCTCGGAAAGAAGTGCCTGGCGCTCGTCAAGTCGGCGCGGCGCCACCGGCTGGGCGCCTCGCTCAAGGCGACCTTCAGCCAAGGCACGGGTAACGTGACGACCAAGGTGACGCTGGTCGGCTAAAGCCGCGCGTTAGAGATAACTCGTGGCCGCGCGCTCGTCGTGCTCGACCATTTCCATGATCAGCGACGACCAGGCGAAGTCGGTTGCGCCCATCCCCACGCCGGTGAAGGGGTTGTAGTACTCGCGTAGGCGCTCGACGGCGATCGCGCCGACCAGCCGGCGGACGAGGTCGGCCGACTGTTCGGCGTAGCCGAGCCGGACCAGGCCAAGCCACAGCAGCCACGCGGCGTTGACCCAGGTGGGACCGCGCCAGTAGCGCCGCAGTCCGAACGCACCCTCGTCCTCGAGCGAGAACGTCGGGTCGTTCACCGCCACCGACGGCGGCGCGACCGCGGTGAGGAAGCTCTGGGGATCGAGCAGGTGCTCCTCCACCAGACGCCGTCCGATCTCCTGCGGCAGGTCGGGGAGGGCGAGCGGGGAGAGCGCCGCCCAGGTCACGGCGACCGGGCGGTTCAGCTCGGGCCGAGCGAGGGGACGGAAGAGCCCGGCGGTCTCGTCGTACATCCGCTCGATGATGAGCGGGGTCAGCGAAGGCCGGCCGAGGGCGAGGCGCGAGAGGTTGTGGAGCACGTTGGTCATGACCTCGCAGCACACCGGACCGCCGGCGGCGAGGACTCGGGACAGTTCGAAGCCGAGCTGCCGGTTGCGCCGCACGAGCATGAGGAAGCCCGGCAGCCCATGCGCGCGGTGTCCCCAGATGGCGTCGAACTGCGTCGAGGCGTCGAGGCCCGACTCGTCGGGCTGGACGATCCAGATCAGGCCATCACCATCGAGGTCGCGATGCTCGGCGATCCAGTCGTGGTGACGAATGATCGCCGGAACCTGCGCCGGATCGCCGACCGCGATGCGCCATGCCCAGGCGAGGATCGGCGGCTGGATGCTCGAGGTCATCGTCGCGTCCTGAGAGGTGACGTTGTAGGTCCACCGCCGGCTACCCGTGAGTGGCGTGTTCCAGAAGATCGTGTGTCCGATGAAGCCGTCCTCACGCTGGGCGCAGAGCAGCGACTCGAGCTCGCGGCGCGAACGGCCGGGATCGAAGTGGCGCCACGCGACGGCGGTGAAGCACGAGTCCCAATACCACTGCCAGGGATAGTGACCGGGGCTCGGACAGGTGTAGGCAAAGGGCACGCCATCGGTGTGGCGCGATCCCTCGCGCCAGTTCTGGCGTAGGGTCTCCTCGCACAGCGCGCGGATCGTGCCCGGTTCGGTCAAGGCGGGGGAATGTGACTTGGGCACGGCACGTTCGTGCACGGGGACGACGGCTCAGCGGGGCTGCTCAGGCCGGCTCGGCGAGCCGGGGCCTTCAATCGTTGTCGCGCGTCCAGCCGTGCTTCTTGGGCCCGTTGGGGCTGAAGAGACCGATCATGTGCTTCCACGAGCTCGGCTTGACGCCGGGCTCGGTGTCCCGCCACACGGGGGCGCCGCCGTGAGGGTTGGGCAGGCCCGCCGCCTGCTCGGCGTCGATCGCGAGGTCGACTCCGAGCTCGTGCAGCGAGGCGATCTGGTCCGCGGGCACGAACTGCTGGTGGTTGGCCCCGCGCATCACGATCCCGTGAAAGATGTCCTTCTCGGGCGCCGAGACGACGTGATCGACGGTTCCGACCTCCTCGCCGCCCGAGGCGTACACCGGTACCCCCTCTTCGAGCACCAGGTAGGCGATCGGTAGACCTTCGTCCATGGCCAACACCATAGCTGGCCCGCGCGAGCGGGGCGAGCGGTGCACTAGCCTCGCTCTCGCCGCAGCCGACCCGCCGAGAACCCTTGCTCGCCCCACACCCCTCCCCGCTACTGGTGTCCGGCGACGGCGTGCGGGACATACGGCTCCTCGAGCCGGGCGATCTCCTCCTCGCTCAGCGGCAGCTGCTCGGCGGCGAGCGCGTCCTCGAGCTGCTCGGTCTTGGTCGCGCCCACGATCGGCGCCGTCACCCCCGGCTTATCGAGGAGCCAGGCGAGCGCCACCTGCGCGCTGGGAACGCCGCGCTCGGCCGCCACTTCGGCGGCGCGATCGATCACCGGGAAGTCGAGCTCTGGCTTATAGAGCGAGTCGGCGAAGGCATCGGTGCGGGCCCGCGTGGTCAGCCGCTCGCCCTCCTGCGTGCGATTACCGGCCAGCAGCCCGCGCGCGAGCGGGCTCCACGGGATCACCCCGACTCCCTGGTCGATGCACTGCGGGATCATCTCCCGCTCCTCCTCGCGGTAGATGAGGTTGTAGTGGTTCTGCATCGAGACGAAGCGCGTACTTGCTACCGCTTGCGCCTTGGCGAACTGCCAGGCAAACATGCTGCTGGCGCCGATATAACGCGCCTTGCCCGCCTTGACTACGTCGTGCAGCGCCTCCATCGTCTCGGCGATCGGAGTGCTCGGATCCCAGCGATGGATCTGGTACAGGTCGACGTAGTCGACCTCGAGACGTGCCAGGGAGGCGTCGATCGAGGCCATGATGTGCTTGCGCGAGAGGCCGCGCCCGTTCTCGCCCGGCATCGTCGGCATGAACACCTTGGTCGCCAGGACGTACTCCTCGCGCGTCCCGAACAGCTTGCCGAGCACGCGCCCGGTAACGATTTCGCTCTGTCCCCCGTTGTACGTGTCAGCGGTGTCGAAGAAGGTGATCCCCCCTTCGACGGCACGGCGCACGATCGGCTCCGCGTCCGACTCCTCGAGCGCCCACTCCCGGCTCTCATGCTTTCCGTAGCTCATCATGCCCAGGCAGATGCGCGAGACGCGCAGCCCAGTGTCGCCCAGATTTCGGTAGTTCATCTCAGGTCTCTTCTCGTAGTTGACCGGCCGGAACCTCGGGGGTACCCGCCGGGGCGTGGGCGCGAACCAGACCTGCCCGATGGCAGCGATCTCCATGCGCGTGGGCGATGAACGTAACGTTACCCCCGCTATAGAGGAAAGTTCGTTACCTGCAAGCGCTGGCGGCTTACAGCGTGCCGGCGGTGCTGGCAGCGAGCCACACCAGCGCGCCCGCCCCCATCAGGCGGCGGAACCAGTTGGCTCCCACCACCGCCTCCTCCACGCCCCAGACCGCGAAGCCGACGGTGAACACGGCGCGGCCGACGTCGTGCGAGCTTCCCTCGGTGAACGAGGCGAGGCCCCAGCCCACGCCGGCCGCGATCAGCGGCGGGTTCGGGAGCTGCGCGATCGGGAAGCGGCGCGGCCACCCCTCCTGGCC
>DATCEM010000031.1:0-3544 GCA_036510175.1 Solirubrobacteraceae bacterium
CGTATCCCTCGGCGGCGTGACCGCCGCCCGCCTCGTGGCGGACGAGAATATGCCGGATGCCGGCGTCGTAGAAAGCGTCGTAGGTGGGAAGGTTGGCGCCGCCCGGGAGGCCGAATACGACGTCGACACCCTCCGCCTTCAGACATTCCATCAGAGCGTCAACTGCACGCATTTAGCTCGCCTCCTTCCACTTCAGTCGTGCGCGCTCGGCGGCTCACCCGCCTATCAGAGCGTGACGGGGGCCGTGGCGCGAGCAACGCTTTAGCTCGCAGCCGTTCCGCGAGCGTCGGGCGGGCGATATTAGCAGCGGTTTCCGGCTCGTCATAGGCCCGAGAGAGGTGGGCTGGGCGCCCAGCTGGCTCTCGGCCGTCCGGGCTACGCCGTCCGCTGTTCGATGGCCGCCTCGGAGAGGATCGCGACGTCGGGGAATTCGAGCTCGGTCCCGCAGCGAGTGCACAGCGCGTCGTGGAGCTTTACCACCTTGCCGCAACCGGGGCATTGGCGGCGGAGCTCCTCGTTCTCAGGGCGCGCCACGATCGCGGTCACCAGTCCGATCACGGGCATGCAGAACGAGATGAGGAACCAGAGCACGAAGGAACCGCCCTTGCGCCTGCCCACGAACCCTCCGGCCAGGCCGAACCACGTGATGATCACGATGAACTGCCAACCCGCCACGGGTCGTTCACCAGACGATGGTCTTCAGTGCCCAGAGAACGGCGCCGATGACCGCGATGACGAGCGCGAATAAAAGAATCGCCTTGATGACGCTGATCACCAGGTAGATCCCGATCGCGACGACGGCAGTAAGAACCAGGCCCGCAACGGCACGACGCATCAGCGGCGGGCGGGCGGGTACATCGGATTTCGAGCGTTGGAGCGATGCCATGCCGTGTAGCGTAGCGCTGCGGGGAGCCGGCCTCGTAAGTTCTTCATTTTGCGCCTGCCCCGCCCGCCCGATCCGGGGGCCGGCAGGCGATCAAAGTCGAAGCCGAGAGCCGGCTCCGGGCTTCAGACGGCGGGACGCTTGACGAGCTGGCCGGCGGCGCCGGTGCGACCGTCGAGGCGCAGGCGCGCCAGACGGTAACGCCGCAGCGGCGCGGTCCGAAGCTCGGAGGGCATCTCGCGCCGATCAGCGACGAGAAGCACACGAGATGCTGTGAGTGGACGGGTCATATGGGCAATGATGGACGGCGGCGAGCGGTACCGCATTGGCCCCGCGGACAAACTTCTCTCGCGCCTTATGTGCCGCCAGGCGCGCGAACACACGTTTGCCCCGCTCAGGGCGTCGTCCGCGCCGCGACCACCGCACTGTCGAGCGCGGGCCGGGTGGGTTTCGCCAGCCGGCGGCGCACGCGCGCACGCGCTCCCGAGAACGCAAGGTTGGCGACCGTCGCGAAACCACTCTCGTCGGTCCTCAGCGCCAGCAGCAGATGGGCGATCCGGTCACTCGAGGGCAACGCGGGATCCGTCGCTTTGACGCAGTAGCAGTGAACACGGCGACCGCCGGGCCGGATGAGCAGGGCGCCCGCCTCCCCCACCAGCCAGACCCCGAGCTCGCCGCGTTCGAGCACGAGGCCGGTCTGAGCATGCAGGTCGCGCGAGTCGTGCCCGACCAGGTCTCCGAGCAGGCCGAGTGCCACGGCCTCGGCCCCGGGCCGCTTGGCCGGGCCTCTCGGTCGCACGACATTCGAGCCTCGCGCCGCCGAGAGCTCGGGAATCATCCACGCCTGGGCGAGCGCCACGAGCGCGACCGGCAAGGTAACCGGATTCAGCGCCGGCAGGATCGCCGCAGCGGCGAGGAAGGGAACCGTGTAGCCGACCGTCGAGAGCGTCCACAGTCGACCCGCGCGCGTGAGCGTCCGCTCGCTCGCGCGCGGACGCCAATAGACGCTGGCGAGCTCCGGAAGGGGTCCGGAGCCCTCAGCACCCACGGCGTCCGTCGCCAGCGGCGTCGTTAGCCCCCCGCGATCGGGCGACGAAGAATGACCAAGGGCGCGTCGAGCGGCAGCTCGCGCACGTGCTCCGCATGTCCTTCACCCTGCGATACGACGGCGAAGTAGCCTCGATCGAGCTCGGAGCGGAAGGCCGCGCTCGCGGCCTCGACGGAAGCGGCGTCCTCGGCGCTCCATTGTGCCAGCGTCGTGTGGCCGGTCTGATCCAATCTGATGAGCCGGGGCATTGGGTGGCCTCCTGAGGGCGGGAAGCGATACATAGTACGCGCGTCACGCGCTCGTATGAAGGGCCTCTCGACGTGTCAGTGGTAGAAGGCGAAGCGGATCGGCGGCTGCCTGCGTCCTTGGATACGGCAGGCGAGTGCCGGTGCGGCGTACCACGTACCGACGACGAAACGCATGATCGGCCCAAAGCTCAGCGCGGCCGGCGCGCCAAGGAAATGGAGCCCGGGTACCGAGGATTCGAGCCCCGGGCCGAGCCGGGGATAGCCTCCGGTGGTCGCGATCCGCTCGATGAGGTCAGGGGCGAGAAAGGGATACTTGGCCACGTCGATGGCATAGCCGGTGCCGAGCAGGACATGGTCGACCGTACGCTCCGAGCCATCGCTCAGGCGTAGCCAGGCACGTCCGCCGCGCTCGGCCGCCGCGACGACGGACACGCCGACGGAGATCTGTGCCGCTTCGAGCTTTGGTCGCAGCCATCCGGATCCCGCCGGTTGGATACACCGGAACGAGACCCAGGGCCGAGTGGCGCGAGGTGTACACCGGAAGACGTCAGGAGTGGCGGCAATCCAGCCGGTGAGCCTGCCTCCCACGTCCGTCGGCGGCGGGGAGATCGTGAAGCGCGAGCGCTTCACGGGCGCGGCGGCGACGAGGGTATCGTCGGGGAGCCAGCGGATCGGCGCTCGAGCCAGCACCTCGACGCTCGCGCCGCGCTCGTGGAGGAGCGCCGCCGATTCGAGCGCGCTCTGGCCCGCGCCGACCACCACCACGTCCTTACCCGACAGCACAGCGAGGTCGCCGTACTCGCATGAGTGCGAGACGAGCTCCGCCGGCAGCGACTCGAACACCTGCGGGCGCCGAGCGAACGGTGCAAGTCCGGCCGCGACGACGACCCGGCTAGCCCGGAGCTCCTCCCCGTCTGACAGGGTGACGGCGAAACCACCGGGCGCGGCCGTCACCGACGTCACCTTACGCCGGTCCAGGGTGGGTACGGCGTGGCGCTGGAACCACAGGCCGTAGTCGACGAACTCATCGCGCTTGAGCGAGGGTCTGCGCATCACCGCGTGCGCGTCGAGCTCGTACCGATCGATCGTGAGCTCGCGGCCGGGATCGGCGATGTGGGTGGCTCGTCGGCCCGAGCGCAGGAGCATCCCCTCGGGCATCTGAGCGCGCCAATACTCGAGCGGCTCTCCGAAGCACCGGACATCGATGCCCGCACCGCGCAGGTGAGCAGCGCCCGCGAGGCCGTAGGGGCCCGCGCCGAGAACGACGACGGGGTCGCACGGGCCGGACCGCAGGCGGAACTGGAGTCGGCGCATCGGCGCTGTCGGGTCACGGACGTCCTGCTGCTCGATGGCGTCCGATCCTGA
>DATCEM010000032.1:0-3585 GCA_036510175.1 Solirubrobacteraceae bacterium
GGGTGCCGAGCGCGCGCTCGCTCACACGCTCAACCGGAGAGGCGGCCAAGCCGGACACCGCCGGCCAAGAGCAGGTCGCGGCACAGCTCGTCGAGACCCTCGGGCACTTTGGAATCGAGGCCACTGTGGTGGGCAAGGTCACCGGCCCGCACATCACCCGCTACGAGCTTCGCCTGGCCCCCGGGATCAAGGTGGGTAAGGTCGCCCAGCTCAAGGACGACATCGCCTATGCCCTCGCGGCCACCGACATCCGCATCCTGGCGCCGATTCCGGGCAAGCAGGCGGTCGGCGTCGAGGTTCCCAACGCGCGGCGACGGATCGTCCACCTCGGTGACGTGTTCCAGGCGCCGCCCGAGGACTGGTCGCCGCTCACTGTATGGCTGGGCAAGGACGTCGCCGGCCGCGCCATCGGCGCCGACCTGGCGAAGATGCCCCACCTGCTTGTAGCCGGGACCACGGGCGCCGGCAAGTCAGCGTGTGTCAACGCGATGCTCTCGAGCATCCTCCTGCGCGCGACGCCGCACGAGGTCCGCCTCGTGCTCGTCGATCCCAAGCAGGTCGAGCTCAACCACTACGAGTCGATTCCCCATCTCCTGACGCCGGTGATCACGAGCCCGAGGATGGCGGCGAACGCGCTTCAGAACCTGGTCAAGGAGATGGAGCAACGCTACGGGACGATGTCGCTCGCCCGCACCCGCTCGCTCCCCGAGCTCAATCGGGCCCGCGAGAAGCGTGGAGAACCGCCGCTCCCGTACATCCTCTGCGTGATCGACGAGCTCGCCGACCTGATGATGGTGGCTCCGGCCGACGTCGAGGACTCGATCATCCGCCTCGCCCAGAAGGCGCGGGCGGTCGGCATCCACCTCGTGCTCGCCACCCAGTCGCCGCGGGTCGACGTGATCACGGGGATGATCAAGGCGAACGTGCCTTCGCGGATCGCCTTCGCCGTCTCGAGCCAGACCGACTCCCGCGTGATTCTCGATCAGAACGGCGCCGAGTCGCTGCTCGGCCAGGGCGACATGTTGTTCTCCCCGGTGGGCACCTCGCGGGTCCAACGCATCCAGGGCGCATACATCGACGAGGATCAGGTCGCGATCATCGCCGAGGCGTGGCGCAAGCAGGGAGAGCCCGAGTTTCACGAAGAGCTCCTCGAGGAGGTCGTCGGCGAGGATGAGAGCGAAGCCGACGACGACGTCCTCCACCCCAACGAGGATCCCCTGCTCGAAGAGGCGATCAGCCTGGTCGCCCAGATGGGCACGGCGTCGACGTCGATGCTTCAGCGCCGGCTCAGGCTCGGCTACACCCGAGCGGGACGACTCATCGACATGCTCGAGCGCCGGTCGATCATCTCCGGATACGAGGGCTCCAAGCCGCGCCAGGTCCTGATCACCGAGGCCGACGTCCCCAGGATCCTCATGCACCTCGCAGAGGCCGGACCCAGCGCCAGCCCCCCGCCCCGGCAGCCCCCGCCATCACAGGACGAGGACGCCGAGTCGCGCTCAAACGACCCCGACGAGCCCAGCCCGGCGTAAACATCGTCAGCGACCGTCAGCGAATTCCCGCGCGCCGGCGCGGATCAGCTAGGCCCCGACCCAGACCCGCGCCTTCGTATCCGCGCCAATTGCATGAGCGCAAGCGAAATGCGACAGCGCAAGCGAAATGCGACTGAGAGCGTTCTGTCAAGCTCGGGCGCGTCGGTAGCCTTGGCCGCGTGCCCGAGATCGGAGCGACCCTCCGCGAGGCGCGCATGCGCGCCCGCATCGACATCAGCGAAGTGGAGATCCGGACGAAGATCCGGGCCAAGTACCTGCGCGCGATGGAGAACGAGGAATGGGACATGCTCCCGGGCCCGATCTACGTCAAGAGCTTCCTGCGCACCTACAGCGACTTCCTCGGGCTCGACAGCCGGATGCTCATCGACGACTACCGGCGTCGCTTCGAGCGCCCCTCCGATCAGGAGCCGCGGCCGATCGCCACGCTCGGGCGCGAACGGGAACGAGACCACGCTCCTCGCGGGCCGCTGCTGCCGTCGTGGGCGGTGGTGGGGTTGGTCCTGCTGGCCATCGTCGTGGTGCTGGATATCGTCGGCAACATGACCTCCTCGAGCACGCCACCCGCCCCCACCACCGGCGTAGGGCGCCCGGCGACGAACAAGCGCCACAAGAGCACCCCAACGACGACGACCACGACCACGTCGACCACGACCGCCGTTGCCACCCCGAAGACGGTGACCCTCACCATCACCCCGACGAGCCCCGTGTACATCTGCATGGCCAACCAGTCGGGCAAGCTGCTGATTCCCGGCCAGACGTTCGACGTCGGCTCGAAGGTTCCCACCGAGACCGCGGGCAAGCTCCTGCTCACGCTCGGTAACTCGGCGGTGACGATGAAGGCGGGCTTCGGTGCGATCAAGGTCGCCCCGTCATCGGTCCCGATCAACCTCCTCATCGGGCCGAGCTCGTACCGCGCCCTACCGGCGGCCAAAGCGCCGAACTGCGGATGAGCGCCCGCGCGGGAGTCCTGATCACGGGCACGGAGGTTCTGAGCGGGATCATCGCCGACCGTAACGGTCCGTGGCTGTCCGAGCGCCTGCGGGAGATCGGCGTCGACGCCGCGAACATCATGATCGTCGGCGACCGCGCCGAGGACATGCTGGCGGGGCTCGAGTTCATGGCCTCCGAGGGCCTCGACCTGATCGTCACCAGCGGCGGGCTCGGGCCGACGGCCGACGACCTCACGGCCGAGGTCGTGGCGCGCTTCTCGGGGCGCGAGATGGTCCTCGACCCGGCGCTCGAGGCGCGGATCGCGGAGATCCTCGCGCCCATGCTCGACCGCTGGCCCGGGCTCGACCCCGAGTCGATCCGCCATTCGAACCGTAAGCAGGCGGTGATCCCCCGCGGTGCGACGGTGCTCGATCCCGTCGGTACGGCGCCCGGGCTCGTGGTCCCACCGGCCGACGGTGAAGGCCCCACCGTCGTGGTGCTCCCCGGGCCGCCCCGGGAGCTCAAGACGATGTGGAAGACGGCGCTCGGGACCGATGCCTTCCGGGCCGCCACCGTCCGTGCAACGACCTACCGGACGCGGATCTTGCGCCTGTTCGGGATCCCCGAGTCGGCGATCGCCGACACGCTTCGCGCCGCGGAGGATGCGGGCATCGAGCTGGGCTCCCTCGAGGTGACCACGTGCCTGCGTCGCGGCGAGATCGAGATCGCCACGCGCTACGAACCGGGCGCCGAGCCCGCCTACGGGTCCTTCGTGGAGTTCATCCGCACACGGCACGCGGACACTCTGTTCTCCGAGGACGGATCGACGATCGACGAGCAGGTCTCGGCGCTGCTCGGCAGGCACACGATCGCCGTGGCCGAATCGTGCACGGGGGGGCTGCTGGCGGCACGGCTGACCGAGCGGCCCGGCTCGTCCGCCTACTTCAAGGGCGGACTCGTGGTGTATTCCAACGAGGCCAAGGCCGCGCTGGCCGGCGTCGACCCGGACCTCATCGAGCGTTTCGGGGCGGTGTCCCCCGAAGTGGCGCAGGCGCTCGCCGACGGCGCCCTCGAGCGACTCGAGGCCGACATCGGCGGGGGG
>DATCEM010000033.1:0-2010 GCA_036510175.1 Solirubrobacteraceae bacterium
GCCGGCGCCGCGCCGCGCCGGCGCCGCGCCGTCCTCGGCGGTGGCCTGGCGGGGGCGCTGGCCGTGCTCGCTCTGGCCCTCGTGCTCATCCTGCCGGGCGGCACCCCCGGGTCTCCGTCGGTCAGCCAGGCCGCGTCGCTCGCGCTGCGCGGGCCGGTGTCGCCGCCGCCGCCGGCCCGCGGCGGACAGCGGACGCTGCTGGCACGCGATGTCGATGAGGTGTACTTCCCGGATTGGGGGGGGATCGGCTGGAGGGCGACGGGCGAGCGCATCGACCGGATCGACGGCCGGCTGCTCGACACCATCTACTACCGCGGCTACGGCTGGCGGATCGCCTACACGATCGTCGGCGGATCGGCCCTGGCCGAGCCTCGAGGCGCCGCGGTCAGCCGTGGATACCGCATCGAGCTACGCTCGCTCGCGCTCGGCCGCCGGACCGTCGTCACATGGCGTCGCGACGGCCACACGTGCATCCTCTCCGGAGCCCGGGTGCCCGACAAGACCCTGCTTCGCCTGGCCGCCAAGGAGTCCTCGGCGAGGCACTAGCCTCCTACCCCGCCTCGCGGTCGATCTGAGCCGCGATCCGCTGGCGGGCACGGTGCAGCCGCGTGGTGATCGTCGACTCGCGCACGCGCAGCGCTCGCGCCGCCTCCCCGTAGGAGAGGCCGGCGATGTCGATGGCCACCAGCGCGTCGCGAAAGTCCTCGGGAAGGGCGGCGATCGCCGTGAACAGCTCATCGGTCTCGATCACCTTCTCGGGCGCGGCGGCCGACGGGTCGGCGAGAAGATCGAGGTCGTCGGGAAGCGGGGTGGTGCGCAGGCGGCGCGCGGCGGTCCGGCGCTGGCTGATGAAGGTGTTGCGCAGAACCCGCAGCAGGTAGCCGAGGTCGTCGTCGGAGCGGAGCACGCGCGGCTTGCGCAGGATATGCGCGAAGGTCTCCTGGACGAGATCCTCGGCGTCCTCACGTGAGCCGCACAGCGCCCACGCCGCGCGGTACAGGCGGTCGACGTGGTCGCCGAGCGCGGCCGGATCGAGCTGGCGTTCGGACATGACCTGACGTGCCCTGGATCCCACTCCGGGATCGAGTTCCGCCCGCTCGCCGTCGATCAGTCCGCGACTTCTGAGAGCGTTCGCGGCCCGGGCCCGACGTACTTCGCGGTCGGACGGATCAGGCGTCCCTCCCGCTTCTGCTCGAGGATGTGCGCCGACCAGCCCGCGGTGCGCGCGCAGGTGAACATCGGCGTGAAGAGTTCCGGCGGCACGTCGGCGAAGTCGAGCACGACGGCGGACCAGAACTCGACGTTGGTGGCCAGGACCCGGTCGGGCTTACGTGCGTGGAGTTCCGCCAGGGCGGCCTGCTCGAGCGCCTCCGCGACCTCGACCCTGGTTGCGCCGATCTTCCGTGCGGTGCGTCGCAGGACGCGCGCGCGGGGATCCTCGGCCCGGTAGATGCGGTGGCCGAAGCCCATCAGGCGCTCGCCGCGATCGAGCACCGCCTTGACATAGCTCTCGGCGTCGCCGGCGGCCTCCACCTCGTCGAGCATCTTCAGCACGCGGGCGGGCGCGCCCCCGTGGAGCGGGCCCGAGAGCGCGCCCACGGCCCCCGACAGCGCCGCGGCGACGTCGGCGCCGGTCGAGGCGACCACGCGGGCGGTGAACGTCGATGCGTTCATCCCGTGCTCGGCCGCGGAGATCCAGTAGGCATCGATCGCCTCGACGTGCCGGGGGTCGGCTTCGCCGCGCCAGCGGATGAGGAAGCGCTCGGCGATCCGCGTGGCCTTGTCGACGTCGCGCTGCGGTACGGGGGGCTTGCCGATACCGCGGGCTGACTGGGCGACGAAGGAGAGCGCCATCACCGACGCGCGGGCCAGGTCCTCGCGCGCCGCCTCGTCGGAGATGTCGATGAGCTGGCTGAAGCCCCACTGCGGCGCGAGCATCGCCAGCGCCGCCTGCACGTCGACGCGATGGTCGCCCGAGCGTACGCTCAGGGGATAGGGCTCGGCGGGGGG
>DATCEM010000034.1:0-4550 GCA_036510175.1 Solirubrobacteraceae bacterium
CGAGCAGCGCCGGCAAGAAGGCCGCGAGCACATAGACGGAGCCGGTCAGCGTTTCGTAGACGCCGAGAACGCGCGTGAGCAGCTCATCCGGAGCGATGCGCTGCAGGAGCGTGTCGCCGGAGGACTGGACGATCATCCCCGCCGTACCGGCCAGGATGCCCGCCGCAAGGGCAACCGCCCAACCCGGTGCTATCGCGAGAAGGACGAGCGGTAGTGCCCACAATGCCGTAGCCGCCCCGAAGGTCCGTCCGAGCGGACGGCGCTCGAGTTGCTGGGTCAGCAGCCCGGCGAGCAGGCCCCCGATTCCGAAGGCCGCGTAGATGGCTCCGGCGCCCGATCCGCCCTGGTGAAGGGTCCCTCGCGCGAGCACGAGCAGGGTCACATCGACGATCCCGACGGCGAAGGAGTAGCCGCTGAACACCGCCATCACGGTGCGGATCCGGGCGTCGCTCGCCGCCAACCAAACTCCCTTCCAGATGCCGCCCGACTCTTCGGCTCGAGCCTCAGTGCTCTGCGATGGGGTGGTCTGCCGTTCGAGTCGGATGAGCGCGACCGTGCCGAGGACGAACGCCCCGGCGGCGAAGCTGATCACCGGCGCGGCTCCGAGCCAGGCCTCGCCAATGCCGCCGGCCAGCGGCCCCGCGAAGATGGCCAGCGACGAGGACAGAGACAGCGTCACATTGATGGCGCCGAGCTCGGCGGGCGTCCGCACCAGGGACGGGGCGAGTGCGCGCAACGCGGGTGCGCCGACGGCGTACACCGCGCCCTCGACGCCGGCCAGCGCCAGTGTCGTCCATACGGGCCAATTCTCGGCCACGCTCACCGCGATCATGGCCAACGCGAGGGCTCGCAGCAGCGCTCCGATCGTCGCGATCCGGCCCCGGCCAAGGCGGTCGGCGAGGGTGCCCACCGGCGCAGCTAGGAGCGCGACAGTGCCTGACCCGATCACCACGAGCCAGGCGATCGCCGAAGTACCGCCGCGGTGAAAGACGTAGAGCCAGATCGCCATCGCGGAGGCGAACTGGGCGAGATCGAGCAGGCCGACCGTCGCCGCGTAGCCGCGGAGCCGGCGGTCAGCCCCAACGGCGCTGAGCGCCCCCAGGCTCGCGACCAGGTACGAGCGAACGCCCGCCGCCGCGTGGCCCATCACGCGGCGGGAACCGTCTCCCACCTGGCGGCGACGTACGCGGAGCTGTGTCCGGCGTAGCGGCGCCTCAGCTCGGGCGAGCGCCAGTCCTCCGGGGAGACCTGACCGCGGCAATCGACACTGCCGCACTCGCAGGCGAAGGCGGCGCCGACACCGGCGATGAACGTGGCGTACTCGATCGTGATCTCCTCACCGGGCGCGATCGGGTGTCGCGCGATGAGATCGAGGCCCTCGAGCCACGCGTTGGGGTCACAGGAGTGGTTGATCGGGGCCCAGGCCTCCGGCCGAGGGCTCCAGGTGACGAGGACCTCGTCATTGAGCGGATAGGCGTACGACTCGAGCCAGTCGAGCTCGCGCGCGGGCCAAGTACTCCGGGCGTGCGAACGGCTCACGAGGAAGTGGGGCTGCTCCTCGCCGCGGGTGATGATCTCCCCTGGCGCGATCGGCTCGGTGGCGTACATCGCGTAGCCCCGCTGCTCGCTGCGCAGCTCGATCGCGAACGGCCGGCGGCGCCGCTGCTGGCGGGCCAGGGCGGAGGCGATGATCGTGTCGAGGAAGCGCTCGTGTCCCCGCTCGATCGCGTGCAGGACCACGTCGGCTCCCCCCGGCTCCGCCGGCGGGTAGAACACCGCGCAGTTGGGATTGATCTCCAGCACGTAGGGCACGCCGGCTCCGTCGAGCCGGATGTCGCAGCGGGCATAGCCGCGGCCTCCGAGCCCGGTGAACAGCTCCCGCGAAACTCGCTTGAGCTCCGCGCTGAGATCGGGGTCGCTTACCTGATGCCAAGTGAGCTGCTCGTAGTCGTACCACTTGAGATCGAAGTGCTTGAACGTTTCGCCGGGCGGAAACGCGCACTCCACCGGTGCGTAGGCATGCGCTCCGTGCGGCCCTTCGACGACCAGCACCGTGAACTCGCGACCGTCGATGAACTCCTCCACCAGCGCGCCGTCGTACGAGGCCACCATGCGCTCGATCTCGGCCTCCAGCGCGACGAGGGTGGTGACGCGCGAGGCGGGCGTCAGGCCGATGCTCGAGTAGCTGTTCGAGTGCTTAACGATCATCGGGAAGCGCAGGCGGTCGGCCAGCATGGCGGCCTGGGCCGGATCGGTCACGGCAACCCCGCGCGGTGCGGCGATCTCCAGGTAGTGGCAGACGAGCTTCATCGCCTCGCGCGTGGGTTCGTAGAAGTCGTGGTCGGCTCCCGTGAAGGCGACCCCGAGCCGCTCCAACGCGTCCACCACCTCTAACCCCGGGGTGTCCTCGTCCCACGCCCCATCGCACAGGTTCAGGAACACCTCGAACCCCTGACGGACGAGCCGCTTCAGCTGACGCACGGCGGTCGACTTGAACAGCTCGCAGAAGGTGAAGTCGTGCGCCGGTGCGTACTCGCGCAGATGCAGCGGCGGTCGCGAAAGAGCGTGGGAACCGTCGGGGAGGATCTCGTCCGGGCCATAGAGGACGCAGACCCTCATCGCGTGATCTTGGCGGACAGCGGCTCGCGCTCACGGCGCGCGGCCCGCAGATAGGCGGCGCAATAGGGTGCCGAGACCTCGCGCCAGGCCTGGTCTCGCTCGCGCCACGGCCGGATCGTTCCCGCGCAGTCCACCGCGCCACATACGCAGCTCAAGGGCGCCGCAAGCTCGTACTCGGTCATGGCGTAGTCGAATGTCACCTCCTCGCCCGCCGCGATCTCCCGAAGCGCGACGAAGTCGTACGCCGAGAAGGCGTTCTCCCGAACCCCCAAGTTCGGCTCGCAGTGATGGTTGAGCAGCGTCGCCGGCGCATCCATCTCGACATGCCGGTCCCACCCGAGCGCCACCGACATCCGGGTCGGTCCGTCCACCTCAGCAATCGCTCTGCCGCACACGACGGTCTCACCCGGCATGACCCTCCGCATCATGAAGACGCCCCGGCCCTTGCCTGCCACCTCTCCCACCCGCACGTTCACACCGCCCCTCCCGTGCCGCTTGTCCGGAACCCGGGCATCTTCTCACGACGGGGTGCTCGCTTCCAAGCTCGTCTACGCCGCGCCGCGCCGCGAGTGCTCTGGGCGCAACCGATGCGGCGGCAATCGCTTCGCACACGCTGTTGCTTTCTCGTAATCAGACGCCTCTGGGCACCGCTCGCGCTTAGCTACGGTAGTCGCGTCGGCCTGAGGCCCCGGCCGCCGGTGGCGTACGCTCCACGGGTGTCACCAACCGGCGATCAGTCGCTCGCCTCGCTCGACGGCGAAATCATGCCCGCGTCGGAGGCGACGATTCCCGCCACCGACGACGGCCTGATCCGCGGCGACGGCGTGTTCGAGGTGGTCAGGGTCTACGACGGGCGGCCGTTCGCCTTCGAAGAGCACCTGCAGCGGCTCGAGCGCTCGGCGGCGAACGTGCGCCTGCCGCTCGACCTCGAGGCGGTCCGGGCCGAAGCCAACCGCCTGCTCGCTCGCGCCGGGGTGGGCTCCGATCACGAGACGCTGCGCGTCGTGCTCACCCGAGGCGGGCGCCGGCTCATGCTCACCGAGCCGCTCTCTCCCATGCCCGAGCGCGTCCGGCTCACCTCGATCACCTACGCGCCGACCCGGATCCTCGACGGCGTCAAGTCCCTCTCCTACGCGGCCAACATGCTCGCGAGCCGTCTCGCCCGCGAGCGTGGCTTCGACGAGGCCCTGCTCGTCACCCCCCACGGTCGGGTGCTCGAGGCGCCGACGAGCTCGATCTTCTGGGCCGCGGGCGACGAGCTCCTGACACCGCCACTGGATGACCACATCCTCGCTTCGATCACCAGGGCGCACGTGATCGAGCTCACAGGGGCCAGCGAGCGGGTGTGCACGCTCGAAGACCTGGAGGCCGCCGACGAGGCGTTCCTCGCCTCCACGACACGCGAGGTTCAGTCCGTCGCGGCGATCGACGAGAAGGTCTTCGACGCCGCCGGAGCGCGAACGCTGGCCGCGGCGCAGGCGCTCCGGTCCCGGATCCAGTCGCTCCTCGACACGGCCTGAGAATCGCCACACGGCATGAAGGTCCTGACGGCGATCGGCAACCGTCCCCAGTTCGTCAAGGCGGCGGCCGTGTCCGGGCCGCTGCGGATGGCCCACGAGGAGATCCTCGTCCACACCGGCCAGCATTTCGACGATGAGCTCTCGGCCGTCTTCTTCTCCGAGCTCGGGGTGCCGGCTCCGGATCGCGAATTGGGGATCGCGCTCGGATCGAACAGCTCGCAGACCGCGCGCATGCTCGCCGCGCTTGAGCTGGTCATCGACGAAGTGAAGCCCGACGCCGTGCTCGTTTACGGCGACACGAACTCCACCCTCGCGGGCGCGATCGCGGGGGCGCAGGCGGGCGTCCCGGTGGCGCACGTCGAGGCGGGGATGCGTTCCTACGACCGGACGATGCCCGAGGAGCTCAACCGG
>DATCEM010000035.1:0-4036 GCA_036510175.1 Solirubrobacteraceae bacterium
CCGCCGCTGGAATGACGCGAACGTGCTCGCGCTCAGCCTGCGCGCGACCTCTCAGGCCGAGCTCGGCGAGATCCTCGAGGCGTGGTTCGGCGGCACTCCGAGTACCGACCCGTCGGACCTCGAGAACATCGAGCATCTCACCGAGATCTCCGACGGTCCCTGACCGGTCTCGGGTCTGCAAGGCGCGGTGCGCGCCCACGGCGAGGGCAGGATCACCGGCGCGGGCAGCGAAACGGCCCCCGACGTGCGCAACCGCACCCTCTATCAGCTGCTCCTCGCTTTCACCGCTCAGGCTGCTGAGCAGCTCGTGGCGGAGACGGCCGACGGGGCCGAGGTCCCGTTCGAGCTCGTCGAGGAGCCCGGCGGGAGCGCTCCCCTGTACTGCTACCGACCGCTCACGGGCGAGTTCATCAACGAGCGCCACGGGCGCCTGACCGCGCTGCCGACCTATGCGCCGGCCGCCCGCATGCTCGCGGCGGCGGATGGCCTCGACGGGTACCTGCGGGGGCGCGGGGGGGCGCCGGTGCCGACCGAGCCGCGCGAGCGCGCCGAAGCGGCCCTCCGCGGCTTCCTCGGTCGTGTGTTCGCCGACAGGAGCAGCTTCGGCTTCGATCCCGAGCGCTTCGAGACGGCCTACGCCGAGCTCGAGACCGCGCTCTACGAAGGAAGCTGCATGACCACGGTGATCGCGCCGCTGCTCGGCGTCGCGCTCGAGCCCGGGACCGAGGAGGTGCCCCTCGGCGAGGGACTGTCGCTCCAGTCGGGCGATTCGCTCACCGATGCCCCATCCGACGCCGTCTGGGGCGAGCACGACGAGCCCAACGTGCTCATCGTCCTCACCATCGCCGGTGAGCGCACGCAGAAGTCTCCCCTCGCCACCGCACGCGTCCGGTTTCGCCGGGCCCTGACCGCGCTGCGGCTGTTCGAGCGCGGCGGATACGCGCTCGGCCCGCTCGCGTGGTTGCGGGCCGACGCGGGCGTCTGGCGGCCCTTCGCCCTCGGGAGTAGCGGGCGCCCACGCGGGGTCACGCTGATTCCGGCGGCCGAGGAGGACGAGCTGCGGGCGTTCTGCAGCCTGATCGCGCGGCGCACGCCCGCCGGCGGGGAGCTCGCCTGGGCGCTCGCGCGATTCGAGATGGGCCGCGAGCGGTTCGCGCCCTTCGAAGCGCTGACCGATTACCTGCTCGCGTTGCGCGCGCTGCTCGAGCCCGAGGGGCCGGCCAGCGGCCGTATGGCGCAGCGGCTTGCCGTGCTCTGCGCCAAACCGGCGAATCGGGCGGCCCTGGCCGAGCGCACGGCTCAGGCCATCTCGCTCGAGCACACGGTCATCTCCGGCCTCACCTCGGCCGAGCCCGGGGCCGACGCGCTCGTCGGCGAGCTCGCCGAGCATCTGCGTGCGCTCCTGCGCGACGTCCTCTGCGGTCACCTCGATGCCGATCTGCGCGAGGTCGCCGACTATCTGCTCGCGGAGGCCGCCGCCGCGGTGTAGCGGGTCGGCCGCGCTGAGTGAGCCGGCTGATTCTCCCCAGCGGTAGCCGAGCGTCGGCGGTCCTGTAACGCTGTAGGCCGTGTTCCACGTCGAGATCCGCCAGTTTCCCCACGTCGCGCGGACCTTTAACCTGTCAGCAGCGGAGCTGGGCGCCAGGGTTCTCGTGCCCTGGTCCCAGGGTCAGCTCGTGCTCCTCGGGGAGCGCCATTGGGAACCCGTCCGCGCCAAGCTGACGGTCCTCGAAGGTCGTGAGCTGCGCAGCGACGAGATGGGTCTCGGCCGGGGCTGGTCGAATGTCAGCCGCGACGCCGAGAACGTAACCGAGCGCGTGCTGGCCGCGGTGCGCTCGCAGGTGGGAGGAGCCGCCGCGGGCACCGCCGGCGCCGCGGAGGCGTTCAAGGAGGTGGTTCTCGCGCAGTGCGCGACCGACCGTCTGGCCATTCACCAGGTGCTGTGGCTCACCAACAGCAGGCATCCCGAGTGGCGGGTCAGTGAGCGGCTGGCGCTCGCGGAGCGCGCCGTGTGGGAGCTCCTCCACGAGGGGCGCCTGAAGATGCTCAGGCGCGTGTCCGGCGACGGCGGTCCCACGTACGCGGTCGCCGATCGGGAGCAGTGGCAACCGGCGCTGCTCGCCTGGGCGACCTGGTCAGAGTCCGCCGAGCCGCGCTGGTTCCTCGTGGCCCCTTCGGACTGAACGCGTGGGGGGCCTCTCAGGCCACGACCTCGGCGATCATCCGCTCACGCTCGGCGTCGGAGGCGAACAGGTAGCGGTGGACGCGGAGCAGGCCCTCGACGTCGTGGACGTCGTCGTCGAAACGGGGCACGAGGAGCAACGGGTCACCGTTGTCCTCGGGCGCCAGCCGGGCGATGTTGCGCTCGTCGCGCCGGGCCAGGACGTGGTAGTCGTGGAAGTTCTCGGCTACGCGCGCCGCGAGATCGCCGCCGAGGCCGGGCTCGAGCGAGGACACGACCTCGGCGCCCGCGCTGTCGCCGTGGATGCCGTGGTGCACGCAGTTGACGATTACGCCGGTGAACGGAAGCCCGGTCTCCCGCAGCGTGCGGCGGAACCAGATCGCCTCGTCGATCGGCTCGCGCTGGGCCGTGGTCACGAGGACGAAGGCGGTGGTGCTCGCCTTGAGCATCTTCTCCACCGCCGCCGCGCGCACACGGAAGTCGTCGGTCATGCCCCCGAGGAGGCGGAAGAACGTCGACAGGTCGGCGAGGAGGTCGACGCCGGTCACGCGCTGCAGGGCGGCGCCGAGCGCTCCGCTCCCGCGTCCGAGAATGCGCATGCCGAGTCCGGTAGGGCGCACGAATGTCCTGAGCATGCGGCCCTCGAGGAAGGAGGTCAGCCGGCCCGGCGCGTCGAGGAAGTCGAGCGCGTTGCGTGAGGGTGGTGTGTCGAGGACGAGCAGGTCGAAGTCGTGCTCCTTGTCGAGCTCGTAGAGCTTCGACACGGCGGTGAACTCCTGCGACCCGGCGACCGCCGTCGAGAGCTCACGGTAGACGCGGTTGGCGAGGATCTCCTCGGCGCTGCGGGGGTCGGGAGCGAGGCGCTCGATCAGCTCATCGAAGGTCCGCTTCGGGTCGAGCATCATCGCCCAGAGCTCGCCCCGGAGCTCGAGGCCGCCCGCCCGCAGGCGCTCTCGCTCGATCAGGCGGGGCTCGTTCCCGAGTTCCTCGAGACCGAGCGCGTTCGCCAGTCGCTTGGCCGGATCGATGGTCACGACGGCGACCTTGGCTCCCTGGGCCGCCATCCCGAGCGCGATCGCCGCCGAGGTGGTCGTCTTTCCCACCCCGCCCGACCCGGCGCACACGCAGATCCGCTTGCCCTCGAGAAGCTCCGCGACGCTCACTGAGCGAGTTCTTCCGTCGTGCACGCGGCGGGCGTATGCCTAGATCTCCTGTCGCCGCGGTCCTTGCGCGCGAGTTCAGCGCCGAGCACGTCGGCCAGCCGATCGAGCTCGGGGCCATCGAGATGGTCCGCGAAGACGAAGGGCAGCTCCACCAGTCGCTCGCCGACGCCGGCGGCGAGACGGTCGAGCTGACGGTGCTGGTGGGCTGCCCGGTCGCGTTCGGACAGGGCGGCGCGGATGGCGGCGCGCGCGACCGGCGAACCGGCGTCCTGCGCGGCCTGCCGGAGCTGCGCCACCTCGTCGGCATCGAAGCGATCGGGGTAGATGGCGTTGACGATCACATCGTGGACGGCCAGCCCGTCGCTCGCGAGCGCCTCGCGCAGAGCCAGGGTCTCGGTCACCGGCATCTCCTCGGCCCTGGCTACGGCGATCACCGCGGTGAAGTCCTGGTCGGCGATCGTGGTGGCGATCGCTCGGCCCTGATGGGCGATCGGACCGACGCGGGCGATCTCGGCGAACGTCCGCGGCGTGCGCAACATGCTGGCCCCGTGACCACTCGCGGGCGCATCGACGACGACCAGATCGTAGGGGGTGGCGCCGCGGGTCCGGCGCTCGAGCTGCGCGAGCTCCCAGACCTTGCCGACGGTGAGGAGCTCGCGCATGCCCGGTGTCGCCATGGCGAAGGCCTGGA
>DATCEM010000036.1:0-4329 GCA_036510175.1 Solirubrobacteraceae bacterium
GTCGAGGTGAGATCGATCGACCCCGACAGCGTCGACTCGAAGGTGATCGTGCTCGAAGCGCCGCTATTAGCAACGCCATAGGCATTCGCCGCGGTGATCTCGCCGGCCAGGCTCCCCGTGCCCGTGGCATTCAGGTTCGTCACCTGGAAACTCCCATCCGCCTGCGCCACCGCCCCCGAGAGCAACGTCGCCACCACCGCCAGACCACCCGCCGCACCCACCGAACGCGCCGACACCGCCGCCCGACGACGTCGCTCCATTTGCGCCCTACGTTGCCGCCTACTCATACTCACCCCCGGTTCACCATTACCGTCGTGCAGCGAAGCAGTGTATAGCTTTAACTGACGACGTGGGAAGAATTATTCACCGCCTAGGCTGATCGCGTGGCTCCTGTCATGCACTCACCCGTGTTCGTCATCTCGGCTCCGTTCTCCGGAGAGTCACTGGTCTGCGACGCCCTGTCGCGAGCGAGCGGGGTGTGGCGGTCGCGGACCCCTCAGCCGACCTTTCTCGATGCGATCGACGGAGTCGCTCCGGCGGCGCGGGGCTGGGAGAGTCACCGGCTCACGGCCGCCGACGCCCCGCAGATCGCGGAGCAGGCTCGCCAGTGCTTGACCGCGACGATCGTCGATCAGGAGGGTCGCGTGCCCGGCGAGGATGCCGGACCCGTGCGCGCCCTCGCCGGGGGAATCAAGCTGGCGCTGCAGGTCGGCCTCCTCGGGGCCGCGTTTCCCGACGCTCGGTTCGTCTTCACCTTCCGCGACCCGGCCCAAACCGTCACCGAGATGCTCGCTGCCTGGCGCTCGGGCCGGTTCGTGACCTGCCGGGAGCTGCCGGGGTGGGACGGGCCGCCGTGGTCGCTGCCCCTGATTCCCGGATGGCAGGACCTGCGCGGACGCACCGTGGAGGAGATCATCGCCACGCAGTGGTCGACGATCACCGAGCTGGCGCTCGACGATCTCGAGGCGCTGGAGCCGGGGCGCTGGGCGGTGAGCGATCTCGCGGCGCTGCTCGAGGACCCGCGCAGGGAGCTGCGGCGGCTGTGCGAGTTTCTCGAGATCCCCTACGACCTAGCCCTCCTCACGCCCGTCGAGGTTGCTCGCCGCGCCCTGCCCGCGAGCGCTGCCACGCCGGTCCCGGCGCTGACCGCCCAGCTTCACCGCACGTCCGCGGTGGAGGCCCGCGCGAAGGAGCTCGTCGCGACGCCCCGGCCGACCCCGCCCCGGTCCACGGGACCCAAGGCCGGCGAATCGCCGTTCCACAGCGTCTCCACGGCGTCGTTCACCCATCTCCTCGCGCGTCTGCGCAGCTCGCTGCTCGTGTCGACCTACCAGAGCGGAAAGCTGATCTGCGCGCGCGACCGCGACCGGCTGCTCAACACGCATTTTCGCGACTTCGATAAGCCGATGGGCATCGCCGTTGCGCCGGGGCGGTTCGCCCTGGCCACCCGTACCGAGGTGTGGGACTTCCGCGACATGCCCGAGGTCGCCCCCAAGCTCGAGCCGCCCGGGCGCCACGACGCCTGCTTCATTCCCCGTAACCGCCACGTCACGGGCGACACGCTGATGCACGAGCTCGCCTTCGCGGGCGGCGAGCTCTGGGCAGTGGCCACGGCGTTCTCGTGCCTGGCCACGTTCGACGCCGACCACAGCTTCGTGCCCCGCTGGCGTCCTGCCTTCATCACCGCCCTGGCCAGGGGCGACCGCTGCCACCTCAACGGCCTGGCGGTCAAGGACGACAGAGTCGCCTTCGTCACCGTCCTGGGCCAGACGGATGAGCCCGGCGGCTGGCGCCGCGGCAAGGCCAGCGGCGGCTGCCTGATCGATATCGCCTCTTCGGAGATCGTGTGCGCCGGCCTATCGATGCCCCACTCGCCACGCTGGCACGACGGGCGCCTGTGGCTGCTGGAGTCCGGGCGCGGCGAGCTCGTAACCGTCGACCTCGACACCGGGGCCAAGGAGACGGTGCTCGAGCTTCCCGGCTTCACCCGCGGATTGGCACTCTCGGGCCATCTCGCCTTCATCGGGCTTTCCCAGATCCGCGAGTCCTCGACCTTCGGCGATCTCCCGCTCACCGAGCGCCTCAAGGAGCGCGTGTGCGGCGTCTGGGCCGTTGACCTGCGGCGCGGGGAGATCGTCGGCTTTCTCCGCTTCGAGGACTTCGTGCAGGAGATCTTCGATGTCGCGCTCCTGCCCGGAGCCCGCTTCCCCGAGATCGCCGAGCTCCGGAGCACGGCCACCTCGACGTCGTTCGTGCTCCCCTGAGACGCTTGCCGGCGGCGCGAGCGAGATAATCGCCGCCGTGAGCGAAGAGTTCGAACGGCTGGATCGACTCCTCCGCCAGCTCGCGCAGGTTCTCGAGGTCCCCGGCGACGACCCCGGCGCCCCGCCCGAACTGAGCTGGCAGAAGCTCGATCTCCTCTACGCGTCGATGGGATCGGACGCGCTCGGCGCATTGCTGCGCCGGCAGGGGGTGGGCCGGTCCTCGACCGAAGAAGCGATGGCCGTGCTCGAGAACCGGCGCCGGATGATGGAGTGAGCGGACCGCGGCGCTAGGGCACTAGGGCCGAGGGCGCTTCTTTCCCCATTCTCCGCGCAGCACGCGCAGCGCGTTAGCGCTGCAGATCTTCTCGGCGTCGACGTCGCCGTAGCGCGAACGCAGAGCCGTCTGCAGGTCGGCCATGCGGCCCATGTGCTCGAGCCCGGGCAACGCGGGCTTGATGTATCCGTCGAGATCGGATCCGATGGCCACGCTGTCGTAACTGCCCGTCAGCTCGTGAACCTTGTCGATGTGCCGGCACAGGGCGTCGACCGACGCGGAAAAGGCCTCGACGGGGCCGGGCAGCCCGCTCGTGATGTAGTGCTCGCAGAGGATGCAGCCGAGCACGCCGCCCCGGGCGGCGACCGCCTTGATCGTGTCGTCCTCGAAGCAGTACTCGAGGCCGCCGAACCGGTAGGCCATGTGCGTCGCGATGACCGGAACGTCCTTGCCGGGGTCACGCGCGTCGAGCAGGTCGAGGACGTCCCTGATCGACTCCGAGCGCATGTGGGTGATGTCGATGAGGACCCCCTCGTCGACCATCGCCTCCACCGCCTCACGGCCGAGCGCGGTCAGCCCCTGGCCCTTGGCCTGCGGGAAGACCCGGTTGTAAAGCCAGTCAGGGAGAAAGGGGAGTGCAGGAGCATTCGCCGCCACATCGCGAAAGAACAGGTGCGCCAGCGTGACGTAGGCCACCCCGAGGCCGGCCAGCATTTGCACGTTCCCGCGGACCTCCCCCTCGTCTCGCCCGAGCTGAAAGCCACCCTCGATCGCGTGGATGAGGATCGGCACGCCGGCACCGAGGAGAGAGTCGAGCTCACTCGCCGAATGGGCGATGGCGACGGAGCCGGCATGGGCCTTGACGTAATCCTCGACCGTCCCGTGCTGGGCGACGATGTCCTCGACGTAGCTCTCGCGCGGCGGCGCGCCGTAGGTCTGGGTGAGGTCCATCTCGTTGAGCGGCTGGTAGAGCACCGACAAGGTGACGCCGACGTCGCCCTCGCGCATCAGCGCCTCGGTGACGCTCGGGGCGTCTCCCGGGCCCTGGTAGTTCGCGAAGCGCGAGATGAGCTCGACGAGCAGCGCCTGACGGCGCCGGCGCCACCACGTTCTCGCCCGGTCGTGCGTTCGCTGCTCCTCGTCGGGCAGCAGGTGCATGGGGAAGTGCGCGTGAAGGTCGACGAGCATGGTTCTAACCGGTAGCGATGATCACCGACCGGGGACCGACGGTGATCGCCGCGCCTGCCGCGAGCGGCGCGGCGCCCACCGGGGCCCCATCCTCCTGCATGGTGTCAAGGGCCACCGTCCACGCACCGGCGGGGGGATCCGGCACGGTGAACGCGACGGCTCCCCAATAGGCGTTGAAGAGGACGAGAACGGATGGGGCCGGCGGGTCGTCGGCGAAGAGCACGGCGAAGCTGTGCCCTTCGGGGTTGTCCCAGTCCCCACCGGCCACCGGCGAGCCGTCGGGGTCAAACCATGTGAGGCCCGTGTCGGGCACCGGTTCGCTCGTCTCGGGCGGCCCGGGCTCGGGAAAGCGGGGCGCCCGCAGTGCCCCGGCACGTGCCCGCAGCGCGAGCAGATCGCGGACCACCTGGCTGAGATCATCGGCCGATGGATCGGCGCTCCAGTCCATCCAGCTGATCGGGTCGTCCTGGCAGTACGCGTTGTTGTTGCCCTGCTGGGTACGACCGCGCTCGTCGCCGGCCAGGAGCATGGGAACGCCGCGGGAGACGAGCAGCGTGGCGAGGAGGTTACGCCGCTGGCGGCGGCGCAGGGTCTCGATATCGA
>DATCEM010000037.1:0-5826 GCA_036510175.1 Solirubrobacteraceae bacterium
GGCGACCACCGAGAGGATCCCGAAGGGCATCCCGCCCTCGCGCAGCAGGTCGATGCCCTTGACCACGCGGCCATGGGATCCGCCGCCCTTGCGGTCGACCCGGTAGCGGTCGTTGACCTCCTTGGGCCCGTCGAGGCTCACCCCGACCGCGATGCCGTGCTCGCGTAGGGTCGAGATCCAGACGGGGTCGAGCCGGGTGGCGTTGGTCTGGATGGTCAGGAACAGGGTCGCGACGCCGTCGAGGTGCTCGCGTGCCCGCCCGCACATCGACGCCAGGCGCTCGGCGCCGATGAGCGTCGGCTCTCCGCCGTGGAGGACGATCTCGACGCTGCGGCGCCCGCTCGAGAGACAGTGACGCCGGATCCGCTCGATCGTCGCGTCCCAGGTCGCGTGCGACATGAGCGAAGGACGGTCACGCCAGGTCGTGTCCGCCTGGTTATAGACGTAGCAGTACGAGCAGTTGAGGTTGCAGCGCGACGCAACCTTGACGACGAATTGCCGCAGCCCGGCGGCGGCAGCCATCTCCGTTGGCGCGTGGCGTCGCGGGTCGGGCGCTCAGGCGACGTCGGCCAGGCTGGCGCTCGCGGTAGACAGAGCGGGGAAGGAGCCCGTGTCGCCGTGACGCTGGATCCCCTCGCTGAAGCTACCGCCAACCGCCGAGGTCGGTCCGTCGCCGAAACTGCCGCCGCCTGCCGAGCGGCGCTCCGCCGACAGCTCCCGCTCGAGCGCAGCGTTGAAGGTGTCCCGCACGGATCGCGACGGGCTCTCGGGCGCGGTGCGCCCCGATGTTGAAGTAGGCCGATGGTGCGGCACGAGCGTGATCCTTTCAGGTCGGTCCAAGATGCGCGATCACTCTCGATCGCGCGCGCCCACGATGCTTCGCAGGCCGCACGCTACCTGGATTTGGGGATCGTTGTCAATCCAATCTGTAAGGATTCTCGCCTTGCCCTGGGGGTCAGATCTGGCGTCCGCGCGCATCCATCGCGTCCGGCTGCACGAGCCGGAGGTCGGCGGCCGAGAGGTGCGCTTCAGCTGGGAGGTGACTCCAGCCAGCGACCTGTACGCGCGCACCGACGGCCGCTTGTCCTTCCCCCCGGACCTCGATCTGGGCGCGGTGCCCCGCGCCCTGTGGTGGCGACTGGCGATGCTCTGCCTGCACCCGCACTGGGCGCTCCTGCGACCGTGCCGGGTCGAGCTCCCGATCCGCCTGGGTCCAGGCGAGCGCGACTTCTGGCTGCGCCTGATCGAGGCGACGGTGATCAATCTCGTGGAGTACGGCGCCGCGCCGCGTCCGGGCGCGGCCGTCGACCTCGTGGAGTCGGGTCCCGCGCTCACGCCGGTGGTGCTCGAGGGGAGCAGCGATCGGGCGGCAGCGGCGTTCAGCGGCGGTAAGGACAGCCTCGCCCAGGCCGCCCTCCTGGCCGAGCTGTGCGAGCGCCCGTTGCTCGTGACCACCTGCTCTCCTGTGCCCTGGACCAATGATCACAGTGGCGCGGCGCGCGAACGGGCGAAGGCCGAGGTCGTGCGCCGGCTGCCCGTCGAGCTGATCGAGGTGCACTCGGACTTCCGCACGTGCACGAACCATCTCTTCGCCGCGCCCGGCGACGGCAAGCTCATGGTGCACGAACTGGCCGACCAGCCGCTGTTTCAGGCGGTCACCGTCGCCGTCGCTGCCGCGAGCGGGATCAGTCGCTCGTTCATGGCCTCCGAAGCCGACATCCAGTACAACGCTCACTGCCCGAGCGGCGTCCTCCAGCACGTCGCCTTCCCCGCGTCGGCGGTCACGCTGGGCTCTCTCGACACGCTGTTGCGCCAGTTCGGCCTCGGCCTCGGGTCGCTCACCTACCCCCTCCACACGCCCCAGGTCCAGGGACTGCTGTGCCGCCGGTACCCCGAGCTCGTCGACCTCCAGTGGTCGTGCTGGGAAGCACTCGACGGCGCGCAGGCGTGCAGCGTGTGCCGCCAGTGCACGGAGATCGCCTTCCTCGTGCTCGCAGAAGGGCTCTCCCCCGCCGCGGTGGGCATCGATCCCGTTCGGCTCCTGTGCACTCGTGCCGGCCTGCGGGCGGGGGGTCCGGCCACGAGCCGGAAGCTCCACGAGACGCGAGCCCCACAGGAACACACCTGGAGGGCTGTGCGCGCGGTGCCCGTGGAGCGGCTGCGAGAGATCCTCGAGGGCCACCCGGCCTCGTGCGCCGACCCTCGTCTCGGTGAGGCGCTCGAGGCCTACGGACTCATCCACGAGAGCGCGATGGCGCTCGAGCTCCCCCCTGCGCCCGGCTACATCGGAGGCTTCCTCGAGTCGATCGACTCCGCCCTGCGCGATCCGCTGCGCGCGATCATCGAGGAGCACTTCGAGCCCGCCCCGGAGGCGGAGTTCGCCGCGATACTCGGGCGCTCGCGGGCGCTGAAGCGGCGGATAACCGAGCCGCTCGGGCGCTACGAGAGCGCTACGCGCGCTCCTCGGCCGTCTCCCCGCGCCGGCGGACCGCCGGGCGAGCGGGAAGCTTGACCGGCGCGGAGTGCAGGGCGCGCAGGCGCACCTCGCGCCACGACAGCCCCTCCCTGAGCAGCGCGGGCATCCCCATGAGGATCGCCGTGGACACCTCCACCGCCTGAAGGATCACTCCGTAGGCGACGCCGTCGACGTAGCTCACATGCCAGCCCGCGTGCAGGACGGCCGCGCACGCCGCCTGGAATACCCCGACGTTGGCCGGGGTGGCCGGAAGCACGGCGGTGATGTTGACCGCGAAGAGAACGGCGGCGGCGGCCCCGATTCCCGTGCGATGGTCGAGCCCGAGCGCGATGAGCAGCGTGTAGCAGGAGAGGCACTGGAAGGCCCAGGCCGCGAGCTGGGAGACGGTGGCCATCGCCCCGAGCCGGGGGTTCTTGAACACGATGAGCCCGGTGCGCACGCGGATCAGTGCCTCCCGGGCGCGAACGATGAAGGCGCGCAGGCGGGTCGAGCGTGACACCGCGCCCGCGCGCAGCAGCGCCGGGGCCAGGAGCACCGCGAGGAGCAGAGCCAGGGGCACGATCGCCGCGAAGAGAAGCGCGTTCTGGTGCCCGCTGAACAGGTTGACCGACGAGAACATGATCGCCCCGAGGATGATCAGGGCCAAGATGTTGAGCAGGGTCTGGGACACAACCGTTCCCAGCACCACCGGCAGATGCTCCCGCGGACGCCCCGTCCGGCGCGCGATGACCAGCGCGCGCGACGGCTCGCCGAGGCGGGCCGGCAGCGTCGCCGACATCAGCACCCCGATGAAGGTGCCCTGCATCACGTCCGAGAGGCGGATCCGATCGGCGGGCAGCGCCGCGCGGAGGATCGCGTGCCAGGAGAACCCACGCAGCACCATGGCCGAGCACATGGTCGCGAGCCCGACGAGCACCCACCACGGGCTCGACCCGATCAGGGCGTTGGCGATGCTCCCGACCCCGATCTTCTGCAGGGCGAGTACGGCGAGGAGCAGACCGCCGAGCGATACCGAGGCCAGCGCCGCCCGCCGGGCGAACACGACCAGCGGTCGGGCGGCTCCGAGCAGGGGCGGCTCGAGGCTCGGGAGGCGCTGGGGGGCGACGCGGGGCTTGAGGTCGGCCGAGCGTGCGCCGATCCGGATCGCCGCGCGCTGGGCCACGCCCACGGGCGCCGGCGTGGCGATCGCGTCCCCGTATGCCTCCATGACCTCCGCAGCGACATAGGGCCAGGCGAAGCGCCGCGAGCGCTCGGTCGCCGCGCGCCCCATCTCGAGGCGCCGCGCGGGTTCGAGCCACAGGTCGCGCAATGCCTCGGCGACGGCCTGGGCGTCGCCACGCGGCACGAGCACGCCGTCGACGCCATGGCGCACGACATCGCGGTAGCCGGCGATGTCGGAGGCGACCACCGGCACGCCGGCGGCGAACGCCTCGGTCAGGACCATCCCGAAGCTCTCGCCTCCGAGCGAGGGCGCACACAGAACGTCGGCCTGCTCGAGCGCCATCCGCTTCTCATCCTCGCTCGCCTTGCCGAGCGCGCGCACGCCCCGGTCGTCGAGGAGCATCGGAGCGATCTCCTCCTGGCTCGCGCCGACCACCGTGAGCTCGGCGGGAACGTGCTCCCTGAGCGCCTCGAACGCACGCAGAAGGATCGGAAGCCCCTTGCGCTCGACCGCTTGCCCGACGAAGGCGATCCGCAGCCGGTCCGCGGGGGCGCGCTCGAACGCGAAGGGCGGGATCTCGACGCCGTTGGGGATCACCCGATAGTGCCCTCCGAAGAATCGTCGCCCGGTCCAGGCGGCGGCCTCGGAGACGGCGATCCGCACGTGCAGCCGGTTGAGCACCCGACGCGCGCCGAGCAGGTTGGCCATCCCGTTCGAGACCCGGCTCTCGGAGAAGCTGTGGAAGGTCCCCACCAGCGGTAGCCGCGTCCAGTCCGTGCACACCCAGGCGGGAACCGGGGCGATCGGCTCGTGGACATGCACGACGTCGTAGCCGCCGCGGCGGAGCTCCTGGTGCATCTGGGCTACCCCGTAGGGAGTGATCGACAGGTTCGACACCGCGCCGTTGGCCTTGAAGCCGACCGAGCGGCCGAGCGGGACGAGGTAGTCGGGGGCCGGACGCGGCTGGGGCCGAGCCCCGCGGTGCAGCGCCGTCGAGAGGCGATCGTCGGGGTCGAACGGGGCGAGCACGCGGACATCGTGGCCGTCGGCGAGGAACCGTTCGGCCAGGGCTTCTATGTGCCTCGTGACGCCCCCCGGGTAGGTCCACGAATACGGCGACACCAAGGCGATGCGCATGCTCTGCATGGTACCGCCTAACCCAGCCACCGGCCCGAGTTTCTGGGTCGCTGATGCATTGGCCGGTGCCGGGCGCGCCGTATCATCTGCTTGTCATGCCCGCCAGGCACTTCGTCAAGTACACCTTCCTCAAAGTGGACCCCGCCTGGCGTCGCCTCGACGAGGACCAGCGCGCCGGCGATAAACGCGAGTTCATCGCCGCGTGCGAGGACTTCGCCGACGGCCATCTGCTGCGCGCCTTCTCCCTCGTCGGCACGCGCGGAGACGCGGACCTGATGCTCCTCAGCCAGGCACAGAATCTCGAGCGCATCCACGAGTTTCACGTGATCCTGGCGCAGAGCGGTCTGATGAAGTGGTGCACGATCCCGTACTCGTTCCTGGCGATGACCAAGCCCTCGGAGTATTCCGAGGAGTCGCGCCTCGAGGTTCGACCCGCACACGCCAGGTACCTGTTCGTGTATCCCTTCGTGAAGACCCGCGCCTGGTACGCACTGCCGGCGGATGAGCGCTGGCGGATCATGCAGGACCACATCCGCGTCGGTCGCGAGTACCCGAGCATCGAGCTCAACACGAGCTACTCCTTCGGCCTCGACGACCAGGAGTTCGTCGTCGCCTTCGAGACCGACAACCCGGCCGACTTCCTCGATCTCGTGCAGCGTCTACGGGGAACCGAGTCGAGCTCCTACACGCTTCGCGACACGCCGACCCTGACCTGCATCTCGTGCTCGGTCGAGCGCGCGCTCGGCGCTCTGGACGGCGCCGCGCTGGGCCTTTCCGAATCGGTCTGAGACCTCAGAGCACCCGCGCCTTCGGCCTGACCCCGTCGCGGATTCGGACCTCGATCCGCTCCGCCGTCAGCGCCGGAGCCCGCACGGTGAAGGTGATCCGGTCTCCGTCGCGGAGCACGCGGCCGGTCAGCGAACGCAGCAGCCGGGGAATGCGACGGTGGGTGGCGGCCAGCTTGTGCCACGGGCAGCCGTGGCCCGAACAGGCGACGGTGACGGACCCGCGCGAGGGCACGCCGTGGAGGTGGATGGCCACGATGCGGGGG
>DATCEM010000038.1:0-8766 GCA_036510175.1 Solirubrobacteraceae bacterium
GGCCGTCGAGCGCCTGCGCGACTCACTCGGCCTGCCGGGAATGATCGTGCTCCAGTTCGGCTTCGATCCTGACGATCCCGGCAACCCCCACGACCCCGCCAACCACGCGGCGAACCGGATCGTCTACACCGGCACGCACGACACCGACACCGCGCGTGGCTGGTACGAGGCGCTCGACCCCCGTCGGCGCGAGGCCCTCGACGGCTCGCTCACTCGGCTCGGCATCACCGAGGCCGAGTCATGGTGGGGCTTGATCGGGCTCGCCCTGCGCTCCCCCGCTCACACCGCGATGATGCAGGCCCAGGACATCCTCGGGCTCGGCAGCGAGGCGCGGATGAACGATCCGGGCCGCGCGGGCGGGAGCTGGCGCTGGCAGCTCGGCGAGCGGGCCCTCACCCCGGCGCTCGCCCGCCGCCTGCACGAAGTGACCGAAGCCTCCGGACGGCTGGGCCGGTGATCCTCCCGCGCTCGTACTTCGCGCTCCGGTAGGCGTAGGTCAACTCGCCGCGCATCCTTCCCCATCGCGTCGTCTGGTAGCTGATCAGTGACGAGGGCATGATCGCCGGCGACAGGCCGTCCTCCTCGAGCCGCGCGAGCGCGCGCTCGGCGATCGCCACCTGACCGAGCGCGGTCGGGTGGACGTGGTCGGCCATCACGACCCCGCGCGAGCTGAAATGCCGCAGGTCGACGACGAGCGCTCCGACCTCCTCAGCAGCCGCCTCGATCGCCGCGTTGAGGTCGTGCACCTTGGCCCCCGCGCGCGGGCGACCAAGATCGAGCGGCGCGGTCAGCGTGAGCACCCGACGGCAGCGCCCGGCGAGGAACTCGAGCGCCACCGTGTAGTCGCGCGCGAACGCCGCCACCTCGAAGTCCGGGTGGCGTACGTCGTTGACGCCGATGTACAGGCAGCCGAGCTCGTAGCGGGCATCGGGGTGCGCAGTCAGTGACGAGAAGGCCGGGATCTGCCACTCGACCACGTGGTGGACGTCGGCGCCATCGACGGCATAGCCGGTATAGGGAAGGCCGAGCCCCCGGGCGACCCACAGCGCCCAGGACTGCAGGGCCACCCCCCACTGCAGCTCGCCCCCACCGTTGGTGATCGAGTCGCCGAAGGCGAGGACGCCCAGGAGCCGCTCGGAGTTCTCACCGGTCAAGGCCGGGAGGTTAGGGCCAAGCGGCGCGCTCGACCCAATTCGTCTTTAATCGCGGCCTTGGGCGAGAGAGTGACCATTCTCCGCGACGGCGCAGCGGACATCGAGCGGGCCGTCGGCGAGCTTGCGCAGCGCCTGCCCGCGTCCCTCGCGCCGTTCGCCAGGCTCGCCTACAACTATCGCTGGTCATGGGCCCCCGGCGGTCCCGAGCTCTTCCGCGCGATCGATCCGACGCGCTTCGAGGCGTGCGCGCAGAACCCCGTGCGCCTGCTCCAGGAGGCGAGCACGGCGACGCTCGCTCGGGTCGCCGGGGACGCCTCGCTGATCGAGCGCGCCACCGGGCTCGAGGCGCAGCTCGTCGAGGACCTCGAGCGGCCCGCCGTGCCCGGGCCGGCCGACCCTGAGCACCCGATTGCCTTCTTCTGCGCCGAGTACGGCGTTCATGCGTCGCTGCCCATCTACTCCGGTGGCCTCGGCGCGCTCGCCGGCGACCTCGTCAAGCAGGCCTCCGACAGCGCGGCGCCGTTCGTCGCCGTCGGCCTCATGTACCGCCAGGGTTACTTCCGCCAGCGCATCGACGCCTCCGGCTGGCAGCACGAGTACTGGGTCGACACTGACCCCGAGCGCCTTCCCGCCGCACTCGTCACCGACGGGGAGGGACGCAACGTCACGGTCACCGTCCCCTTCGAGGAGCGGGAGATCATCGCGCACGTATGGCGTGTCGACGTGGGACGGGTCCCGCTCCTGCTCCTTGATACCGACAACGAGGAGAACGAGCCCGTCGACCGCTGGGTCACCGCGCGCCTCTACGTGGGCGATCCTGGGATCCGCCTCGCGCAGTACGTCCTCCTCGGGGTGGGAGGCGTCCGCGCTCTGCGCGCGGTGGGGATCGAGCCTGGACTGATCCACCTCAACGAGGGACACGCCGCGCTGGCCCCGCTCGAGCTCGCGCGCCCTGACGTGGAGGCCGGCGTCCCGCTCGCGCAGGCGCTCGACGCGGCTCGGGCCCGCACCGTGTTCACCACCCATACCCCCGTGCCCGCGGGCAACGACTCCTACCCTCGCGAGCAGGCGATGAACGCCGTTCAGGGCCTGGCGCACGAGCTGGGGATCTCGCCCGAGCAGGTGATCGCCTTCGGCGCGACCAACCCCGAGGAGGGCTCGGACCGGTTCGGCGTCACCCAGGCCGCGCTGCACATGAGCGTCGCCGCGGGCGGCGTCAGCCGCCGCCACGGCGAGGTCGCCCGCGAGATGTGGAAGGACCTGTGGCCCGGGCGCTCGGCCGAGGACGTGCCGATCGGCCACGTGACCAACGGAGTGCACATCCCGACCTGGCTCGGAGTGCCGATGCGCGAGCTCTTCGACCGCCACCTGGGCGAGGACTGGTGCTCGCGCACCGAGGATCCGGCCACGTGGGACGCCGTCGCGGCGATCCCCGACGCGGAGCTGTGGGCGACCCGCGAGCGCCAGCGCACGGATCTCGTGGCCTTCGTGCGCTCGCGCAGCGTGTCCGATCGGCTCGCCAGGGGCGATCTGCCCGAGTACGTCGAGGCCGCCGCCCGGTCGTTCGACCCGCGTGTTCTCACCGTCGGCTTCGCCCGCCGCGTCGCCACCTATAAGCGGCTCGATCTCCTCACGCGCGACCCGGAGTGGACGCTCGCCCTGCTCGGCGGCGATCAGCCCGTGCAGGTCGTGCTCGCGGGCAAGGCCCATCCCCGCGACGACGAGGCCAAGGGCATCCTCAAGAGCCTGTTCGGCCTCAAGCACGCCCGCATCATCGGTGAACGCGTGGTCTTCCTCGACGACTACGACCTCGGCTCGGCGGCCTGGCTCGTGCGGGGTTGCGACGTGTGGCTGAACCTGCCCCGTCCGCCGCTGGAGGCGAGCGGCACGAGCGGAATGAAGTCCGCCTTCAACGGCGGCCTCCAGCTGAGCGTGCTCGACGGCTGGTGGGCCGAGGCCTACGACGGTGAGAACGGCTGGGCCATAGGCGGCGAGACGAGCGAGGACCCGGCGGCACAGGACGACGAGGATGCGGCGACCCTTCACCGCATCCTCGGCGATGACGTCCTCCCTGCGTTCTACGAGCGTGACGCCGACGGCCTCCCCAGCGCCTGGATCACTCGCATGCGCGCTTCGCTGCGCACGCTCGGCCCGCGGTTCAACGCGAGCCGTATGCTCTCCGAGTACCTGAACGGGCCGTATCGGCGCAGCGGATAGGGCCGCGGGGGCATCAGGACCGTTTAGGACCGGGCGTTTTCGGTCACTCTCTAGCCGGCATGCCGCATCCCCAGGATCTGCCGTGATCGAGTCGCGAGAGATAACCCTCCACGGGCACCGTGTGAGCTATCTCACCGGCGGTGAGGGCCCGGTGCTCGTGCTCGTCCACGGCATCGCCTCGGGGGCGCAGGCCTGGCGCGACGTACTGCCCTCGCTGGCGCGAAGCTTCACCGTGCTCGCCCCGGATCTCCTCGGCCATGGCGAGTCGGCGAAGCCGCGCGGGGACTACTCGCTCGGCGCCTACGCGAGCGGGATCAGGGATCTCATGATCGCCCTCGGCCACGAGCGGGCGACGTTCATCGGGCACTCGCTCGGCGGCGGGGTGGCGATGCAGCTCGCCTATCAGTTTCCCGAGCGCTGCGAGCGGCTCGCCCTCGTCTCCAGCGGCGGCCTCGGACGCGAGGTGCACCTCCTCCTGCGCGCGGCCGCGCTCCCCGGATCGGAGTACGTGCTGCCGCTCCTCGTGCAGCCGGCATTCCTGCGCACGGGGGCGGCGATCGGTACGTTCTTCGACCGGCTCGGCGTCCGGCCTCGGCCCGATGTCGGCGAGTTCGCCCGTGGCTACCGGTCGCTCGGCGACGTCGAGACGAGACAGGCGTTCATCCAGACGCTGCGCGCGGTGATCGAACCCGGGGGGCAGCGGGTGAGCGCACGCGACCGCCTCTATCTTGCGGCGGAAGTGCCCACGCTGATCGTCTGGGGCAGCCGCGACCGCATCATCCCCGCCCGACATGGCCGCCGCGCCCACGAGGAGATGCCCGGGAGCTACTTCCTGGAGATCCCCGACGCCGGGCATTTCCCTCAGCTCGACCGCCCGCGCGAGCTCGTGAAGGCGATCGTCAGCTTCGTCGACTCGACCGAACCCGCCCGGGCCGAGCCCGATCGCCTGCGCGAGCGCCTACTCCAGGGACCCGACCGCGTTCCCGTCACTCCCGCGGGTTCGAGCGGCGCTCAGACTTGACACCACGAGCAATGACTCCGGGAGGTGAGCGACGATGGCCCGAAATCATCGGCAGGTCTGTGCCTGGGTGCTGACCGCGCTGAGCACAGCGTGCATGATCGCCGGCTGCGGAGGTGCTCACAAGGCCGGCACCACGAAAGCCGGTCAACGAGCATCAACCGGCCCGACTCACTCGATGAGCTTCAGGCTCGCCGACGCCTCCACCGGGCCCATCGCCGCCGAGGTCCCCAGCCAGCCGATCAGCAGCACGCCGACGAGCATCGCCGGCGTCACCTTGCAGCTCTACGTGGTCAGGCGCGTCCCGCCGGGAGCGGTGCTCGTGGTCTTCGCCCTGCAGACGAGCGCCGCGGCCGCCTCCGTTGGTCTGGAGGGGAGCATCGCGCAAGCCGTGAGCACGAACGACGACAACAGCACCGAAAATACGGTCAGCGGCGTCTCTCTCTTCGACCCGGCGGGATTGAAGGAATACGAGACCTACATGGTCAACCCGAGCAATGACTCGACCTGCCTGTGCACGACCCTGTCGGGCGCTCCGTTCGACCAAGCCGGTACCAACTACGAAGCGGCTCTCGTTGCCGCGCCACCGTCGGGCGTCACCTCGGTGTCGTTCGTGACCGGGCTGGGCACCATCGCCAACGTGGCCCTTGGCGGATGATCGCTTCGTCGTCGTCGCCGCTCGCCCGTGTCGCGCGCGCCGCCGCGGTGGCGATCACGCTCCTGTCGGCATCGGCAGTGACCGCAGCGACGGCCGCGGCGGCGAGCGCCGAGTCGCCGTCGCTTCCCTCCCCTCGGATCGGCGACCTCCATGCCCGAGTGCTGTCTCTACCGGCCCGGGTGGCCGCCCTGCACCCCCGCGTCCTCAGCGTTGCTCCCGAGCACACCCGCGCCAACGCCTTCAGCCTCAACTCGGACGTCCTCTTCGCCTTCGGCCGCTCGACCCTGACCTCCAACGCTCAGGCCGTGCTCCGCGCCCTGGTCAGCCGCCTGCACAAGGCCAAGCGCGGCAGCGTCTCGATCGTCGGCTACACGGACTCCATCGGCACTCCCCGTTATAACCTCGGGCTCTCCCGGCTCCGGGCCACCTCGGTCGAGGAATACCTACGCGCCGACGTCCACAACCCCGGGCTCAGCTACCACGCCAAGGGTCTCGGCGAGGCGGACCCGGTCGCCCCGAACAAGCTTCCCAACGGCCAGGACAACGCCGCCGGCCGCCAGAAGAACCGGCGGGTCGTTGTTACCTACCGCTGAGCAGCGTCACAGACTGACCTGGAGCGGTTAGTCCGCGTCCGCCTGGTACGTTGACCAGGAGCGATGGATGAGGATGCGAAAGGCAAACCTGGCCGACTCCGCCTGTATGAGGAGCTAGAGGCACAGAGCGCCAGGGCGAGCGAGGAGATCGTCTCCGGCTCGGGCTTCACCACGCTGCTCGCCCGTGCAGCGGAGAACGCCGCCGCGCTGACCAAGCTCTCCGGCGATGCCATGGATCTCGTGCTGCGGAACCTCCGGGTCGCCGGCCGGCGCGATGTCGTCAGCCTCGCCCGCCAGCTCGCCCGCACCGAGGACAAGCTCGAGCGCGTGCTCCAGGAGGTGGAGGAACTCCGCGATGAGCTGACGCGCGAGGCGCCTCGCTCGCAGAGCACGCCCAAAGCAAAGCCGACGCGTGCGGCGCGGACCCCAGCAGCGAACAAGGCGCCCACCCAGAAGCGCCCACCCGCGCGCCGGCGCAAGGGCGCCTCGTGAGCGCGCTCGAGACCCTGGCCCGTTTCCCCCGCGCGACGTTCGAGTTCGCGAACGTCATCCTCACCACCCCCGATGCGCCGATCGGGGAGACACCTCGCGACGTCGTGTGGACCCATCGCAAGACGACGCTCTACCGCTACCGCTCGAGCGCCCGAGAGCATCCGCTCCCTGTGCTCCTCGTGTTCGCGCTCATCAATCGTCCGGAGATCTTCGATCTGCGGCGCGGGAGTTCCTTCGTCGAATTCCTCCTCGACGAGGGGTTCGACGTCTTCCTCCTCGACTGGGGGGTGCCCGACGAGGAGGACGCCGACATGGGCCTGGCGGAGTTCGTCTGCGACGAGCTCGACTGGGCGGTGCGCGAGACGCTGCGCGCCTGCGGCGAGGATGAGCTCAGCCTTCTCGGCTGGTGCATCGGCGGCACGCTGGCGGCGATGTACTGCGCGCTCCATCCGTCGGGTGCCGTGAGAAACGCGGTGCTCCTCACCACCCCGATCGATCCGAGCGGATCCCTGTACGAGCGCTGGGTCGGCGGCGACGAGTTCGACGTCGATTTCATCGCCGACAGCTCTCCCGCCGTGCCGGGCGCGGGAATCGACTTCGCCAACAAGCTGATGAAGCCGGTCTCAAATTACGTGACCACCTACCGCCGTCTCTTCCAGGGCATCCTCGAGGGCAGGGACCCGCGCGTCAGCTATCAGGCGATGGCGAAGTGGGTCGCCGATAATCCGCCCTTCCCCGCCCGTGCCTACCGCGAGTGGATCACCTGGATGTACAAGGAGAACCGGCTGATCGCGGGCCGTTTGCGCCTTCGCGGGGCCCGCGTGGACCTGGCACGGATCGAGCAGAATCTGCTCGTGGTCACCGCCGGGGCGGACCACATCGCCCCGCGCGACGGGACGGTGCCGCTGCTCGACATGGTCGGCAGCGAGGACGTCACGCACCTCGACCGCCCCGGGGGTCACATCGGATTGATGGCCGGTTCGAAGGCCAAGCAGGAGATCTGGCCCGAGCTCGCGCAGTGGCTGAGCGAGCGCTCCGGGCAGTGATGCACGAGAGGAGAGGACATACATGTCAACGAGTACCACCACCCCCGCGAGCCTGACGCGCCGCCCGCGCCTGCACGGGCGCGTCGCCTTCGTCACCGGCGGCACCCGCGGTATCGGCGCAGCGATCTGTCACAGCCTCGCCGAGCAGGGGGCCGACGTCGCGGCGGGCTTCAGCCGCGACCGCGAGGCAGCCGAGTCGTTCATCGGCCAGCTCACGAGCGAAGGCCTCAAGGGCAGCATTCACCAGGGCAACATCGGCTCCGCCGAGGACTGTCGGCGCACGGTAGCCGAAGTCATCGAGGAGCACGGGCGGCTCGACATCCTCGTCAACAACGCCGGCATAACGATCGATAAGACCGTGCTCAAGATGTCCGACGAGGACTGGTACAAGGTCATCGCCGTCAACCTGTCCGGCGCCTTCTTCATGAGCCAGGCGGCGCTCCCGCACATGATCGAACGCGGCACGGGCCGGATCGTCAACATCTCCTCGATCATCGGCGAGACCGGCAACATCGGCCAGGCCAACTACGCCGCCTCGAAATCCGGCCTCTTCGGGCTGACCAAGACCCTCGCGCTCGAAGCCGCCCGCGAGCTCCAGAAAGCGGGCAAGCTCGAGGACGACAGCCCGGGCGTCACGGTCAACACAGTTGCTCCGGGCTTCGTCGCCACCGAGATGCTCGACGGCATCCCCGACAAGGTGCTCGACGGGATCAAGGCGAAGATCCCCCTCGGCCGGCTCGGCCGCCCCGACGAGATCGCCCGCGTGGTGCACTTCCTCGTCGCCGATCAGTCCTCGTTCATCACCGGCGCGGTGTGGAGCGTCAACGGCGGGATGGACATGTGAGCGCTGAAGATCGGGCCGCGCTCGTCACGGGCGCGGCGAGCGGCATCGGCGCCGCCATCGCCGCCCGCCTCGAGGCCGACGGATGGGATGTCCTGCGCGTCGACGTCCGCGGCGACGTCGGCCTGCGTGCCGACCTCACCTCGCGTGCGGGCAACCACGACGCAGTGACCACGGCAGTCGAGCGCTTCGGTCGCCTCGACGCGGTGATCGCCAACGCCGGCTTCCAGCACGTGGCGCCGATCGAGGAGTTCCCCGAGGACCAGTGGGAGGCGATCATCTCGCTGCTCCTGACCAGTCCCTTCCTTCTCGCCCGCTATGCCTGGCCCCATCTCCGCGCCTCCGGGGCCGGGCGCTTCGTCGCCATCGCCTCCGTCCACGGACTCGTCGCCTCCCCCTATAAGGCCGCCTACGTATCGGCCAAGCACGGCGTCCTCGGACTCGTCAAGACCCTCGCCCTCGAGGGCGCCGGGCACGGCATCAGCGCCACCGCCGTATGCCCCGCCTACGTCCGCACCCCCCTCGTCGAAGGCCAGATCGGCGACCAGGCCAAAGCGCACGGCATGTCCGAGGACCGCGTCCTCGAGGAGGTCATCCTCGCCCCCCACGCCGTCAAGCGCCTGATCGAGCCCGAGGAAGTCGCCGCCACCGTCGCATTCTTGCTCGGTCCCGACGGCCGGTCGTTCACAGGCGCGCCGGTGGTCATGGATCAGGGGTGGACGGCGCGGTAGGCGGGCGGGCGGGCGT